>CAYXQY010000251.1:0-4696 GCA_964466525.1 uncultured Planctomycetia bacterium | reverse complement strand
CCTGGTCGGTGTACTCCTCAATCGTCTGTTTCTCTTCGGCTTCGGTTGGCATGGTTAAGATACCGGAAAATAATTCAATTCTTTTTTCGATTTCGGTCGTGAATGACCGTTGTGAACGTGTTCATGACACAGCTGAGCCCTCCTCCAATCGGACAAAGGAGGTTTACGTCTGATTCGTCGTATAGTCAGAGAATCTTTAGTGGACTACTAAAGATTAGAGGTATAAAATGACTCATGTATTATTATGCACATTATGGCAGAGTTATCAAGGTCTTATATGAACTCATCTGATCTGTGCTGTACATCTATGGTTCCCCCCAGTCTCTGTGTGTTGTTTTGAATGAAACCTCCTTCTCCTGTAGAAGCGTGCAGGTAAGCTGGGAACAGGACATTCTGCGATTGAGGGGATGAAGTCAGGGAAGAAAAAAGAAGGAACAATTATTCAGGTTCTTCATGCGGATGTTCAGTTTTCAATCGCGTTTCGATAGAGTTGCAGGGGTATCAACCGAAGAATGGCTCAATTTCCCGACGTGGCCTTCACAATGGCAGGAGAACGATCGGAATAAATTCAGAGGTTTTGGATAACGATGTTAATTTGTATAGAATAAAAGATACTTCTTTATATTTCGGAGATTGATTGCGCTTTTGCAATATCGAGCTATGATTAGCTGGTATCGAGTTACAACCTTGCTGGCGGCGGGTTTCGTTATTATGTTTGCGGCTCAAGCCGGTCGCCTGGATGCGCAATCTCCGACACCGGAAGGCATGGAACTTGAGGAGGACGACGACAAATCAAAGGGTAGAAAGGAGTATGAACAAATATTTGGTGATCAGGAAGATAACCTCCAGACCGTTTCTGAGGTAGTTGAATTTGCCGAGCTGGTTTTTAAAAAAGCGAAGTCCGAACCTTTGCGTTCTTACGCCTACCGAAAGTTACTTTCTATCCTTAAGAAACATAAAACTGATCCGGATGCTTTCAAATACTTAATCCGATTACAGAGGCGAAGGCAGGACATTAGATACGATCGGGCACGACAGCAGAAAATTATTGAACTCCTGAAAAAAAGAGCTCGTGCTGTTCAGGGTTCATGGAATCGTCTTATGATCGTTAAGTCCCTTATTCGTGAGTTACACAGGAGTGCCCTGCAAGCAATCGATCTTCAGGATTGGAAGAGTGCACAAAAAGACTACGGTCAGATCAAGCGCATTTCCGATAATTTTAAAAGGGTTTTTCAGAGTGGGGCCGCCGAACGGATGATCTCCCGAGTTAAGCGACGAAAGCAATTTGAAACGAAAACAGCGGACCTTGTGCAGCGTGCGTACGATACCCCCGAAAACGGTGCACTCCATCAAAAGACAGGGGAGAAACTTCTTCGGTTGAATCGCTGGTCCCATGCTCTGACGTTTCTGCAAAAGGCTCGTCAGGCAGGTCAATCATCTCCATTAATGAAGGCAGTTCAAATTGCATTGAACAGTGAATTGCAGGATGTCCCGGACCCGGAAATTGTGGTCAGGTATTTGCTTGATCTGAATTCCATCATAGAAGAAACCTCGAACGAACCGTTTGAACACGCCTGTATCAAGGCCGGGTTGTCTCTGTTTCGCCCTTTTTCTACCGAGCTATCAGGTCTCTCCGACGGGAAACGTCAAAACCTTTTATCTGTAATTCGGACCTGGCAGAACCGAATAAATGAAATCGACAGGAACGTTTCGCTTACGTTAGGTCCGGAGCCGCCCCATTTTGTCCTGTACCCTCGGGAAAACCTCTTGCTGTACGCCCCCGGAAATAGTAACGCAAAAGATTATTCGGAACATAACCGGAACGCCTCCGTACGGTCCGGTGCAATGGTCAATCCCGGTGTCGGCATAAAGGGGGCTTTCCAACTTGCCGGCCGAAAAAATTCCAATACAAATGCGGTTGTGTTTGAAGAATTAGCCCAGGAACAGTTTATCGAACAGGAGTTTTCGATTGCGTTCTGGTTTAAACGACACTTCTTTACTTCAGCCGTAACGAACAACAATGTGGGCAATGTCATGGTCACCGTGTCGAATGCATTTCAAATTGGAACGGTTGGAGAGTTTTTTCAGATTTATCTGAATACCTCCCGGCAACCAACTTTTCAACTGAATGGGGGCCTGAAAAATAACCGCTGGTATCACCTTGCCGTTACGTTTCGGAAAAGCCGGTCGAACGAACTACATCTATATCTGAATGGTAATCTGGCAAATAAATGGTCCCATCCGCAGGGAAATATCAAGACGTCAAACAGCAGTGTTCCCGTTATCGGCTGTTCCTGGAAGAACCCGGCCGCGTACGCTGGCCTCATCGATGATTTTTTTCTGTATAACCGAGCGCTTTCAGACCGGGAGATTAATATACTCCGAAAACGTTCGATTCCCGAGTGAACTGATCGGTCGAGTTTCCTTAAAACAGGCCGTATGTTCCATAAATACGGACAGGACGGTCCCGTCAGACGTTTCTTATAATAGCTTCATCAATATTCTACGCTTCCTTTTCTGACCAAAAATTCATGAAGAAGGAAGACGTTCAATCCCTTGATCCGGAGAAACTTAATTCCTCCAGAGCAGAGGACATCATTGAAGAACTACGGGAACTTATTCGTGATCATGATTATCAGTACTACATCCTGGCGGATCCGGAAATTCCGGATGCGGAATACGATCGGCTATTCCAGAAATTACAGGAACTTGAAGAAGCATTTCCTGAACACGACGATCAAAATTCACCCACCAGACGCGTTGGTGCCCCCCCGGTTGACGAGTTCGAATCCGTCGCACACGAGGAACCGATGCTCAGTCTGGCCAATGCGTTCGGAGATGAGGAGGTAAACGAGTTTTTCCGCCGTGTTCAGGAGGGACTGGACGTTTCGTCACTTCCCCGCATGACGGTGTCCCCGAAAATTGATGGTACGGCGGTCGAGCTTGTGTACGAAAACGGGGAGCTGTCAAGAGGGTTGACCCGGGGGGATGGTGAGACAGGCGAAAACATTACGGAAAACCTTCGGACGATTCATTCCATCCCCCTTGTCCTTCAAAACGAACAGCAAACACCTCCCGAAAGAATTGATGTTCGTGGGGAAGTCTTTATCGCCAAACGTAAATTTGAAGAATTTAACAGCAAACTGCGAGAGGAAGGGGAGGAACCCTTCGCAAATCCTCGCAATATGACCGCGGGAACGCTTCGCCAGCTTGATCCGAAGATCGTGGCTGATCGTCCGCTGGAGTTCATGGTACACGGTTTCGGTCATGTTGAAGAGGCTTCGTTTGACCGTGAATCAGAAGCACTCGCGACGGCAGAAGAACTGGGATTCCAGACGGTTTATCGATTTACGACCACGTGTGAAACCCCTGAGGAGACGTTGGACGCGTATCAGGGGTTACTGTCAGAACGGGATAAGTTTCGCTTCGAAGTGGACGGAGCCGTCATTAAAGTGGACCGACTGGACTTTCGAACGGAACTCGGGGCCCGGTCCCGCTCCCCACGCTGGGCGATTGCGTACAAATTTCCCGCCGAAGAGGAGATCACGACATTGAAGGACATCGAGGTACAGGTGGGCCGCACCGGCGCCCTTACTCCGGTTGCCAAGCTTGAACCGGTGCAGGTGGGAGGGGTGACCGTCTCCAATGCCACGCTTCACAACCCTGACGAAATCGAGCAAAAGGACGTTCGGATCGGTGATACGGTTCGGGTTCGTCGAGCGGGTGACGTGATCCCGGAGGTGGTTGCGCCCGTACCTTCAAGGCGCAGCGGTACGGAAGAGAAATTTGAGATGCCGGATACCTGTCCGGTCTGCGGCAGCCGGGCGGTGAAACCGGAGGGAGAGGTAATTCCCCGGTGTGAGAACATCTCATGTCCCGCGCAGTTAAAGAAACGGATCATTCACTTTGCCAGTCGAGGTGCTCTTGACATCGAAGGACTTGGTGAAAAAGTGGTGGACCAGCTGGTGGAGGAAAACCTGGTTTCGTCCCCGGCGGACCTCTATTCTCTCGAGAAACAGGATCTCATCGATCTTGAGCGATTTGCCGAAAAATCAGCACAGAATCTTCTCGATGCCCTGGAGGCCTCAAAACAGACCACCCTCTCCCGTTTCCTGTACGCTCTTGGCATTCGTTACGTCGGGGAAGCGACAGCGGACCTGCTCGCTCGGACCTTCGGGGATCTGGACTCCCTGATGAACGCTGATCCTTCGGAACTCACTGAAGTACAGGATGTGGGTGAAAAGGTTGCCGATGAAATTTACGCCTTTTTTCAAAGCTCAAGGAATCGAGAACTCGTGGACGAGTTACTGCGAGTGTCATTCAACGAACACCTGGAACGCCCGGACGAAACGGAAGGCTCGAATATTTTGGAGGGAGAAACGATTGTGTTTACCGGTGCGCTGGAGAGCATGACCCGTCGTGAGGCAAAAGAACGTGCACGGGAGCATGGTGCGCGAGTCACCTCATCAGTGAGTGGCAACACGACGAAGCTGGTGGCCGGTTCCAACCCGGGCTCCAAGTATGAGGACGCTCAGGAGGAGGGGGTGGACATCTGGGATGAGGAAACCTTCCTCACAAGAATTAACCAGCAGTAACTACACCGGAAGAATTCTGAACAAGTGGTACGTGAGGAGAATATGAAATACGCCCTCGAGGATTCGAACCCCGAACCTCCGCATCCGTAGTGCGGTGCTCT
>CAYXQY010000250.1:0-4701 GCA_964466525.1 uncultured Planctomycetia bacterium | reverse complement strand
TGATGGCCACTTTGTATTTGCGAATGGTATCGAGCGTCACGTCCGGCAGGTATTCCCCGTGTTCCTCATTGGCGGATTCTCCGGCCGGAACCTCGACCCACTCCAGGGACCGTTTTCCGTCGGAGGTCTTCTCAATCGCGTCATCGAGCACGTTCCGCATGGCGGATACCACTTCCGGCCCGATACCATCGCCGGAAATATACGGAATGACCGGATGATTCGGTATGTTCAAAGAGCCGTTCTCACGTGTAATCTGCTGTCCGTTGGAAGGGGGCGTAATTGTATTGCTCATAGCTGTGGATAGACGTTATCTCAACAGGATGAATTGAACACGCAATTTTGTTCCAGTGAAAGACCGAACCAGTCCGTGCCGGACTTCATCCGGTTCAACGATACGACCCGGCCACATCTGCAGCAAAAACGGGGCTGCGGACGAATACCGTTCGAAACGACGAAGTGCAACCACCGAATGGGGGGAGCAAACCCCATAAAACGGGTGGGAATTTTACAAGAAGCAGCGTGAGTTGTCAATGAAACGAGAGGCGACGTTAAACGGCCGGATACCGATCAATATACCACCCAGACAAACACGCTGATCCAGCCAATCATCGTGACCGTCGAGAACAGGTACATCCAGAACTGAACGTACGCAAGGTATTTCTGCGCACGATTGTGTAGCTGACAGATGATCAGCACGCTGATGGCCGTGGGCGTGATCGATTCGATCAGAAGGACCACCCGGAGAAGCGGATCGTCCGGTAGAATTCCCAGTCGATCCAACCCGAAATACAATCCAAGAGCAAAGACGGGCACGACCAGAAGACGGAGCGCGGACAGGAGGGTGACCTGTGTAAACGGAATCCGATCACTGGAGCGGGCCGCGAACCACAGATTCCCCCCCAGCACAATAATGGAAATCGGAACGGCGGCGTCTCCCATGATGGTCAACCCTTCCATCATTCCGTTCATCAGGGGCTGATCCATGTACAGGATCTCCGTGACCCCCGGACTCATCGAAACCAGTAAAGCGGCAACAATAGCACATATCGGCGGGTTGATCATCCGTTTCCAGACCGGTGTGCCATCCCCCTTCGCCCCGAGGTAGGGATAGCAGATGGACCACATCGATAACGATACTACAATAATAAATACCACCACGTAGGAATGCCCGACGGCCTCCGGGTTGTCCATACGTGCGATCTCGGGAACCGTCACGGACAGGGCCGAAATCAGGGCAAGCGGCAGGTACCCGCCGTTAGCCCATGTAACCGCCGCCACGCTTCCCTCCTGAAACACAGAAGGCACACGAATCAACCCTGCGGATTGAGCCAGCCGGGAGATCCCGAACCCGATTGTCAGGTAGCAGATCGCAAACACGGGAAGAACCCAGACCTCCCCCAGGTCATCGGGTGAAAGACTGCTCGTGATCTTGGTAAACACCAGGCAGGGATACAGCAGGTAAAACAGGAGATCGGAGAGGTCACTCAACCCGGACTCATCGAGCAAATCAAGTCCGGACATCAACGTCCCGGCTGCTCCCACGAGGAACACCATGCCCACCGCCCCCGCCGCACTCATAAACACGGAAATCACATCCATCGGAACCCGTCAGAATGACAATGATCCGGTACGTGAATCCCGAGCATTTTTGTCGATTGACCGGGTAGTTGCAAGGAAACGCCGAATTTGCGACACGGGACCGATACCCCTGCCCGGATCAGATGGTTTATAATAGGGGCCGCGCACGCTATGATGCATGGCCTGCAAATCTGAATTGCTTACGGTTTAATCGATATGTCCGACACATTTCGGTTCACGGAACACACCGACCGGAAACTCAATGAACGCATGGAGTCGGGGCAGGGTCCACAGGGACTAAAGACCATTCTCCTGCCGAAGCCGGACCGTGCTCAAAAGATGGCGTTTCTCGCCGTTCGATTTGGCTCGGTGGACCTTTCATTTCGTCCGATCGGCGCGTCGGAGGACGTGGATTTCCCACCTGGAACGGCTCATTTCCTGGAACACGAGCTGTTTCAGAAAGAGGACGAGAACATGATACAGGTACTCGCCTCCAGAGGAGCCGAGGCAAACGCGATGACCATGTACGGCATGACCGGATTTTACGCGTCGACGAACGACCGGCTGTCTCCCTGCCTCCCCCCCCTGTTCAGAACCGTTTTTGATCCATACTTCGACCCGGAACTCGTAAAACGGGAGAAACAGATCATCCGCCAGGAACTGCTGTCGTACATGGATCGCCCGGGGTATCATCTCTTTCGTACCGGGATGGAACACCTGTTTCAGAACCATCCGCTCCAGTACGACGTCGGGGGAAGCGTGGAAGGCATCGACCGCATTACACCGGACCTGCTCGAAACCTGCCACGCCACCTTCTATCGCCCCTCCAACGCCTGTCTGATTCTGGCCGGAAACGTGGATCGGGTGGCGGTACTTAATCAATGCGAGCAGGAATTGACGTCTCGGGACGTCCCCGGATCTCGGGTTGAAGATCGATGCTACCCCGACGAACCGGACGCCCCCTCCACATCCCGCCTGAAAACGTCATTTCACACAACCCGGCCGCGCATCTTTGTGGGGTTCAAAGACCTGTACGAAGAGTTGAACGGTACGGAACTCGTTCGTCGTGAAATTGAGATGGTCATGGCGCTGGAACTGCTGTTCGGCGAATCCAGTTCGTTTCGAATGGAACTCTACGACGACGGGCTCATCGACGATTCATTTGATTTTCAACATTACGCGGACGCCACGTACGAATTTACCGTTCTCTCCGGGAAGACCGACGCACCGGACCGGTTGATCCAGCGGATCTCGGACGGCATCTCACGAATCGCGGAAAACGGCATTGAAACCTCCCGCTACCGGTCCCTGAAAAACGCCCTCAAAGGACAGTACATTCGCAACTTCGATTCCGTGACCTCCACCGTACACTGGCTGATTCCACACTGTTTTCTGAACGTCACGCCGTTTGACTTCGCCCGACAGATTGAGGAGGTCTCCCGAAGCGACCTCATGGAATGCATTCAGTCCCGTCTCCTTGAATCCCCGTCGATTGACGTCATCATGGTTCCGGAGGAGAATCAAGCGCAATAATCAGCTGGACCTCACTCATCTCGATCAATTCAGGTATGAATCCGAGTTTATATGCCGGAACGAACCGATCCGAGCTGGTGGAATGGACCCTGCGATTCGGTATCATCCTGATGTGTGCCGGCACGGTCTGGCGGGACCTGACCGCCGAGGATCCCATCTTCGAATACCTGTTCGTGATCCTGAAACTGGATGAGTCGACTGCTTTGTGGATCGCGCACGGCGGTAGTTACGCCCTGCTGGCCGGCATTCCGTTCCTGTTCTTCGATCGGGCCTGGCCGGTTCTCCTCGGCATGTCTTGCTGGTTGGGCCTTCGAACCGTCACTCACGCGCTGGACGAGGTCTGGCACCCGGAACTGATCCCACTTGAAGACGCCGTTCGATACCTCGGTCCAGTCGCCCTCGCCGGACTGCTGGCGTTTCGTGGGGAGGAGACGTCCCACCGAACTCGGATGGCCTGGGTCGATCCGCTGCTTCGGATCGCCACCTCCCTGACGTTTATCGGCCACGGCATCGCCGCACTGTTTTTGAAGGGGGAATTTATTGATTTTATTCTCGATGCCGGTACGGACGTGTTTGGTGTGAGAATAGCTCAGGAAACGGCCGAAACCCTCATTTTCGGCATCGGCATGCTGGACCTGGTCGTCGCTCTTCTCCTTCTGCTACCATTTCGACTGCGCTGGGTGGCGGGATGGATGGTGTTCTGGGGCCTCCTGACCTCCCTTGCCCGCATTACGCGATACGGTGAAACGGGTGTTCCACGCGCTCTACTTCGTGCGATGAACTGGGCCGCCCCTCTTGTGCTCCTGATTCACTGGCACTTGAACGGAACAGACGCGTCCGCGGACTCATGACGGAACGCAAGTCCCTGTACGTTTCCGGTATGATGTGATATTCTCTGTAGTTCAACCCGTCAATGCTTCTTCTTTCAAGTATTTTTCGTACCAATGAAACAAGTTCAGTCCACATTCAGACTCCTGTTGATCATTTCCCTGACGGTTCTGCTTACCTCCCACCTTCAAGCCCAGGATCTGAAAGACAAACGCACCGAACTGACCGGCACCACCCCCGTGCAGTGGCGCGT
The DNA here is from genome assembly GCA_964466525.1 of uncultured Planctomycetia bacterium. Lineage (GTDB taxonomy): Bacteria > Planctomycetota > MHYJ01 > CAYXQY01 > CAYXQY01 > CAYXQY01. The sequence continues at coordinate 509 of CAYXQY010000250.1, read as the reverse complement.
GACCTGGACCAGACAGCCTCAAAACCGGGCCACGATTTCCTGGTCCACCGCCGAGAAAGCCCCGAACAGCATCCTGTATTACGGACCCAGTTCTTCCGAGGGCGATCCCCAAAATTTCGCAAACAAAGCAAACGCCCAAAGTGGAGGATACAAAGGAGGAGATGATTTATATTACCACCACGTGACACTGGAAAACCTCAAACCCTCCACAACGTACTACTTCATGATGGTCAGTGGAAACGAATCCTCCCGCGAACTTCACTTTCGCACCGCCCCGGAGAACGAACAGGAGTTCAGGTTCATCTCCGGCGGGGACTCCCGATCCGATCCGGAAAAGCGCCGGGAGATGAACGTGGTCATACGGAATCTCGTGGAACAGCATCCCGACATCCTTGCACTCGCTCACGGCGGCGATTACGTCGCGACCGGCACCAATCTGAAACAGTTTTCCACCTGGATGTCCGACCACGAACTGACCACGACCGACGACGGCCGGGTGCTTCCCGTCA
>CAYXQY010000249.1:0-4712 GCA_964466525.1 uncultured Planctomycetia bacterium | reverse complement strand
TCTCCATTCTGAATCAGACTGTATAACCAGGAGGAAGCACGAATGGAGAGCGCGGAACCGTTGATGACAAGCGTGTCCAGAAAGATCGTCTCAAATTCATCCCGTATAACGGTGGCCGTCTTCTTCAGGGGTCGAACAATCCCGCGGTATCCAATCTCATCGACGTATAATTTCCCGTACAGCGGTCGCTGAAGGGGCGAACTCTGAATCTGCCGGTCCGAACCGGGAACGATACCGCGAGACACGTACAGGAAATACGCCACAACGAACCCGATTGCGGCGACCCCCAGTGTAGCCAGCATCAGGAGAACCTGGGTTCCTCGCGCATCCACGGACAGAGCAGGGTGCTCAAGACCACTGTAATGTAATAATTCAGAAATGTAATTTGGAAACAGGCTCCCCCGTACCACCTCCGGAAGTCCGATCATTCCACCGGCAATGCTCAGAAACGCAAGCACCACCATGGGTCCGGTCATCCAGCTGCCGGCTTCGTGTACATCGTTCGGTTCCTCCATACGAGGCGATCCGAAAAACGCCAAAAACAGAAGACGAAAGGTGTAAAAAGACGTTAGCAATACACCGGTAATCCCAATAAGCCAGAGGATAAGCGACCCCTGTTCTCCGGCGAACGCGTACCAGAGGATTTCGTCTTTGCTCCAGAATCCGGCAAATGGAGGTACACCAACGAGCGCTACGGCCGCAACGACGAACGTCCAGAACGTCACCGGCATTTTCGTTCGTAGCCCCCCCATCTCCCGGATATCACCGACGTTGCCCATCGCGTGCAGAACGGCGCCCGAACAGAGGAAAAGAAGCGCTTTGAAAAACGCGTGTGTAACCAGGTGGAACATCCCGGCCGTATACGCCCCCACACCGACCCCGAGAAACATGTAACCGAGCTGACTGATCGTGGAATAGGCAAGGATCTTCTTGAAATCAAGTTCGAAACAGGCAAAGACGGCCGCCATAAAAAGCGTCACCGCACCGACGTAAGCGACCACGGTCAGGGTGGCCGGATGCAGTTCAAACAGCGGGGCCAGCCGGCAGATGAGGTAGATCCCGGCCGTTACCATCGTTGCTGCATGGATAAGTGCACTAACCGGGGTCGGCCCTTCCATTGCGTCCGGGAGCCAGATGTAGAGGGGAATCTGAGCGGACTTCCCGGTGGCACCGAGGAGCAGACACATGCAGGCCAGAAACGGAACGGGAATGGACAGAACGGCACCGGGGGCGGTTTCGCTCAGTGCGGCTGCATCCCCCAGGAGGTCGAAGCTTACGCTCCCGAACCCCCAGAAAATCACGAAGATCCCGACGAGAAACGCAAAATCACCGATGCGATTGACCAGAAACGCTTTGTTCCCGGCCGCGGTCTTCTGATCCTCCGTAAACCAGAACCCGATAAGCCCCCACGAACAGAACGCCACCCCTTCCCAGCCGATAAAGAGCATAACGAGGTTTTCGGCCAGTACAAGCCAGCACATCAACGCGACAAACAGATTCAGAAAGGCGAAATACCGGGGAAAGGCGGGATCATCGTGCATATACCCGATGGAATAGAGGTGAATGAGGAACCCAACCCCTGTCACCACGAGTACCATCAGTCCGGAGAGCGCGTCCAGATAAAGCGTGAAGTCAATCCGAAGGGTACCCAGTTCCGCCCAGGTCCAGAGGGTGGACTGCAGGGGTTCCATGTGTGATCGACCGGTCAGGTACACGAAACCGATCACGCCGATCAAAAACGAAATAGCAACGGAGGTGCAGGCGATGAACGCAACCGGCGTTTCGTTTCGTTCCCCGGTGAATACCGCGCAAAAAAAGGCACCGAGAAGAGGAATTACCGGAATGAGCCAGATCAGCGTTTTAATAAACTCTTCCATTGCCAGACAGGTTCGTATGATCCAACAAGAGAGAAACCCCCGTTTGTTCACACCAGAAAAAACAGGGGAATGCCCGGATTCCGTACGTCCGTTGACACACCGACCAAACAGATGATCTGCAGACAGCGGTAAAATTCTGGTTACACTCTAATGAAGACCGGGTTCGGTTGCAAGCAACCGAACGGGACCGGTAAACCGGTTCTGCTCCCCCCCAATTCTCCGTCTCCGAGCCGTGGTGAACCCCGCGTTTGCCCCGTTCGGTACCGGTCGTGTTCAGCTGGAAGGGAGGACGATCTTTCGTATATACAGCTGCTCGAGGGCCGAAAAAAGCGTGCTCATCATCCAGTAAAGCACAAGACCGGACGGAAAATTGTAACAGATCACCCCGAAGATCATCGGCATGAACTTGAACATTTTCTGCTGCATGGCGGCCTGGCTGTCCCCCCCCGGCGACGGATGCGTGAGCGACTGGATCAGCCACGTGGCCATCATAAAAATAATCAGGAGATTCAGGTACTGAAAATCGAGCCCCATCACCGTTCCCATGCCGATCTCCATGAAATGGTCCGGCTGCGACAGGTCGTTGATCCAGAGGATAAACGGTTTCTGACGCACCTGGAACGACACTCGAATCCCGTAATACAGTCCGATCAAAACGGGGATCTGACAGACCATCGGCAGACACCCCCCCAGCGGATTTACGCCGTGCTCCTTGAACAGTTTCATCTGCTCCTCCCCGAGCTTCTGACGATCGTCCTCGTATTTCTCCTGCAGTTCTTCAATTTTCGGTTGCAAATCTTTCATCTTGTGCATGGAAACCTGCGCGCGCTTCGTGATCGGATGCAGACAAAGCTTTACGACGAGGGTGAGGAAGAGTATTGCTAACCCGTAATTGCCGATATACTGGTACAGGAACCCGAGAATGCTGATGAAAAAACTCGAAATAAAACCAAATATCCCGTAGTTGATCAGGTTCGGAAGCCCGTACTCCGCGTACTGGTTCAGGATGGACTCCTTCTTTGGGCCGTTGTACATCTTGAACCCGAAGCGCTTCTCTTCTCCGGCGTCAAGTTCAAGGCTTTCTGTGATAAAATAAGCGATCATTGATTTATCGGGATAAAGAACCTGCTCCAGGGAAGGAGAGCTACCGGAGTCCTTTCGTCCCGCCGCCTCCGTTCGGAGGGGGTCGAACCGATACCCGAGGAGGTCTTTGCGGTTTTCTTCGGGAATAAAGATGGAGGCAAAATATTTGGTCGTCAGCCCCGTCCAGACCGGCCCGCTCACATCGCGCACTTCAATCTCGTTCCCTTCGAAAGAGGTCGGCCCGATGTCGTTTTCATACGTCCATTCCCCGTCCGTTTCGTATCCGTACAGGCCGAGATGATAGGTCTGATCCTGTTTGGACTGCAGTACGATACCTCCGGGGGAGTACAGTCGTAACTGACCCGTATCAACGGAGTTGTTCGGTGTAGAAAAACGCACGTCATAGCTGATTTCGTGGGAATCGGGTTCCGGCAGGGAAAAGGTTTTTTCGATGACCAACCCCTCCGGCGTACGGTGCCTGTACGTGATGGAACGTTCGGACGTTCGAGAAATGCCCCAGATGGATTGATCGCCCATCGGCCGGTCGGAGCTCGGGTCATTCCGCCGAATACTGAAGGAAATCCGGTCCGACCTGAACCGGTCGTCGAACAGTTGGACCTTTTCCTCTTTCCGGGCCGTTCGGTGGTAGTCTTTCAGAATCAGGTTGCTCAGCGTGGCGCCCTGATTCGTGAACGTTGCTTTTAATTTCTCATTTTCCAGCACCGTGGTTTCCGGCGTTTGATTCTGAGTGCCCTGTTTCGCGTCCCCCTGACGAGTCTCACCCTGACCTGTATCTTCCCGGTTTTCCTGCCGGTTCGATATTTCCTTTTCCTCCCGGTCATCAGTCGTTTTCGGCCCCTGTTCCCCCTCGGAGGTTTCGGTGGGTTCCACGTCCCCTGAATTGTCCGGAGCCGTCTCGGTTTCCGTCGGTGTGGAGGAGGTGGTCTCCTGCTTCTCCTGGCCCTGATTCGACGGGGGCCTGAAAATCATCTGAAGACCGAGGTATAACGCCAGTGACAGGGCCACCGCCAGAAGCAATCGGCGCTGGTCGTCCGAACCTTCGGTTAACATAATACGTAACGGTAATTGGGCGGTGAAAAAACGAAACACGTAACCGGGAGCGAGAAGGCGTTATGCGCTACGCTGAAATGTGGATCCACACTCCGGACAGGAAAGTTCTTCGGATGCCGGATCCCAGTCACGCCGGGTGCCACAGTCCGGACAGGACCGGTTCGCTTCTTCAATGAGAGCAATGGGAATGCCATCTTCGATTCGATACGAACACCCGCATGCTTCGCGCGTGCAATGAAGTCGATCGTCTCGGTGGTCGAACTCGGCCCGACAGAGCGGGCATACCATCACCTCAAGCAACTCCGGATCTATCATTGGACACCGTGTTAGGTACGATAAATTAACCTGTTTCCCATGGGGAACAGATAAACAAATAACCAACCTACTACGTTTCCCGCCGGATATCAACGTCCGGTTCCCGGTTGAAAACCATCTCTCTACGCGAAACCGCGAAAATATGTATCGCATCGGTAAATCGAATTGTGAAAGCCCACACAGCGTCAGGTTACAATTTAGACGGAGGAGCACACATCGAGCACATATCTCACGGATGATGAAATATGTTGGTGTAAACGGTTTATCAGGAGCTCATCTTACACGGCAGGTGGGTCAAGGATGGAAAGCGGTGTCGGAGAGAAACACAATGCCCCGGAAACACTTTATTCTTCCGGAAAGCTGGTG
>CAYXQY010000248.1:0-4723 GCA_964466525.1 uncultured Planctomycetia bacterium | reverse complement strand
ACCGGCACCTGCTGTTTCCAGAGCGCTTTCGGAACCACGCCGAAGATGGCCCCTCCATCCAGTTTGAACCGGCCGTCAAGGGGAAAATCAACTTGAAAATTCCCGATGTTCATTCAAAGTGGTCGTAATCTTCGATGACGTCGTCAACCAGTCCGTAATCCTCCGCCTCGGGCGCTTCCAGCCAGAAATCGCGGTCCGCGTCTTCTTCAATTTGATCAACGGATTTCCCCGTTATCCTTGAAACCACTTCATTGTAGCGGTCCCGAAGACGAACGATCTCGGAAGCCCCGATATCGATGTCACTGGCATCACCGGTGACCACGGTTCGAGGCTGGTGCAGGAGAAACCGGCTGTTCGGCAGGGAGTACCGTTTTCCATCGTCCCCGGCAAGAAAAGCGAGCACGGCCGCGCTTGCCGAAAGTCCCGTGCAGAGCGTCCGGACGGGGGACCGGACAAACTCCAGTATGTCGTAGATGGCAAAACCGGAGTCCGCACTGCCCCCCGGTGAGTTGACAAACACAGATATCGGATCTTCGTGATTCTCCTGATCCATAAGTGTGACCTGAGATACAACCTTCCGGGCAATGGAATCCGAGATCGGCTCCGAAATCAGGATCATGCGATTCTCGACGAGTCGCTTCGTCAGCCAGTCGCCGGAATCCTCTTCGTCGTCGTCCAGCTCCTGCAACCGTGCGTTCTTCTCGTGCTGATCGGCAATGTTCTGAGGATTGTTCATGTTGGTCTCCATAGAAATAACGTTAATTCGATGAGATTGTATCTTCCAGGAATTTCTCACATTCGTCGTATCGCTCCAGTACCGATTCACGACCGAGCACATCCATGCTGGGAAACAGCGGTGGGGTTTCCGTGCGGGCCGTCAGCGCCACGCGATTCGTCATGAACACGGCCCCGACGCCGACGTCAAGCTGATCCGCAAGGTCGCGGAGTTGCTCCTCGAGGTCCGTGCCGGAAAACGACTCGTACTCCGAAAGAATTTTTCGGCTTTCCCGTACAATTTCAAGGGCCTCCTCCAGGGAATCACAGCGATCGAGAAACCCTTCTTCGTCCCATTCCAGCGAGTCCAGGAAAAAGTAGTCCGCGTATTCATTCACATCTTCCAGGGTTTTGAGCCGTTCCTGTATCAGGGGGATCACCGGACGAACCTCCTCCATCGTGGCATCACAGAAACCGCCCTCCACAAGATGTTCGGCGAGTGTTTCCTCGTCGAGCTCCCGGATGTAATTTCCGTTCACCCATTTCAGTTTTTCCATGTCAAAAACCGGGCCCGTGGTACGCATGCGATCAAAGGAAAATTCCTCCACGAGTCGGTCAAACGAATAAAGCTCCGACTCGTCCGGCATGCTGAACCCCATCAGTGTCAGGAAGTTGACCAGTGCTTCAGGCAGAAAACCATGCTCGCGATACCACAGAATAGAGATCGGGTTTTCACGTTTGCTGATTTTGCTCTCATCCTCGTTTCGGAGAAGAGGGAGGTGGGCAAAAACCGGTGGTTCCCAGCCGAACGCATCGTACAGGAGAATGTGCTTCGCCGTGGACGAGATCCATTCCTCCGCACGCATGACGTGAGAGATATTCATATGATGGTCGTCCACAACATTTGCCAGATGATACGTCGGAAATCCGTCTGATTTCAGCAGTACCTGATCGTCGAGCTGTTGATTGTCGAACGAGATGTTTCCCCGGATCCGATCCTCAAAGCTGGTTTTTCCCTGATCCGGTACCGCAAGACGTATGACAAACGACGCGCCACGGTCCTTTCGTTCGCGACGTTCCTCCGGGGACAGTGTCCGGCAATGACCGTCGTACTGGGGATTTTCGCCTTTCTCCATCTGTTTTTCTCGCAGGTTTTCCAGCCGTTCCTCGGAACAGAAACATTCGTACGCCGCTCCCTGATCCACCAGTTTTCTGGCGTGCTCCTGATACAAATCCAGACGCTCGCTCTGACGGTAGGGCGCTCCCGGGCCTCCTCTGTCAGGTCCTTCATCCCAGTGCAGGTTCAACCAGTTCAGCCCTTCAATAATTTTTTCCTCGTACGCGGATTTGGATCGTTCCCGGTCCGTATCTTCGATCCGAAGTATGAAGTCCCCGTCGTGTTTCCGTGCGAAAGCAAGGTTAAAAACGGCCACGTAAGCCGTTCCGACATGAGGTGCTCCGGTCGGGCTCGGAGCAATCCGCACACGTACGTCGCTGGTCCGGTCAGGCATAAGGGTGCATCAGGAAAAACAATAAAAAAATATTCAAAAGCGTGACAAACATCTTATCAAATATCACACCGGATCTCCATCAGGTCCCGGATATCGCATTCTCCTCCTCATCTCAACGAAACATGAAGTTAGCCGGAAAGAGACCGACGATCCAGGATGCCGGGACGCCCGGCAAACTTCACGGGAACGAAATAGCAGGCAAACACCGATTTTTCCGTTCTTCAACACCTATGACCACAGGATTATTTCCTCCCACGATTCCTGATTCGTGATCCACTTCTTAAAACCACTTTTGTTCAGCGAAAAAATCGCGTACAATTTCAGCCGGTAAACCCGAGAATAGTTCATGATGATCTTGTAGCGTGGGTAACTGATATTTGAGACACTTGCCCTCTATTACTTCCTGCTTTTTTCAATCCATCATTGTGTTTTCAAATTGAATGTTACGATTGCATCTGGTTGTTTCATTGAAAGTAATGGAAGCGATTCAACCCCATGAGAGGTTTCACGGTCTTCTTGCATGTGCCATTGCATTTGTAGCCCTGGCCGCGTGTTCGAATTGCTCCAGGCAACGGGATAACGTTATCGTATACGAGATTCCAGAAGGTTATCGAGGTTACTTTTGGATAATAGAGGATCGAAAAAACGGGAAACCGTTAAAAACTACGACAACCAGCTCTTCAAAGAAAACGGTTTTCAGGATTCCGAAAAACGGCGTGTTACGAATCAGGGACGATACGCCGCTTACCTCCTGGCATCAATCGAGGGCGCGGAATTATTCTGGGAAGAAGGTTCCGAGGCGCAACCCCGGGGATTCCCAGGTAGCAGTGCAGTTACTCGGGACGTCGAGCGAAGGCGTTCACTATCATTTCGTGGGGCCCCCAAAAGATTTCGACTCAGGTAAAAAAATCTTCGAGGCCAAAAAGAAACTCGAAAAGCGGATCAGAAGCGACACCCAAACAAATTCAACTTCGCAATGATATAAAAGGTATAATTACGTTACGTATAGTTTCGTCCGTTTCTATCCCACCTGTCCATCCGCTTTAACTGCTGATAAGGACCATTCTTACCTCCCTGATCACCATTTGTTGACAGGATCTGGAGGGAACAGAAAGAGGCCGGTACAATCCCATTGTCTTACGCCCCCTGCGTCGCCACATACCATCGAACCATGGATTCCGCTTTTGGCCCTGGAGGGGCACGCCTCATAGTGTGACACGACGTGGTACCTGCGAATCCGGATCCCCGGCACATAAAAGTAGGCCGCCGGACCCGGCCTTCCGAAGACCGGATGATCCTGATCATTGATGAAGGCGGTTTCGATCACCGAAAGGTCTATTCATGGGGTGGCCAATAGGGACCGAACCATGTCCGACATCCATTTTTACGGGCTGCTCGACAGATACTGGCTCAGCTGCGGTGGATGGACTGTCCATGCAACGTTTCGTAATCGTTTTTGCGCTTGTGGCGGAATATAGAAATTCAAGATTGCGGTAAAGCGAGTTCACACGAGATCTGCAGAAGCAGAATCGTCGTGAGGTCGGCCTGAATACGTGGATTGCGTGTAACCTTCGGGAGAACAACCGCGTTAAGCCGTGGCGAAGAAACATCAAGCAGGCCGGAAGTCCTGATTTCGTCTCGATGACACACGAAGCCCCATCACTCTTCCAGCAGGTCCTGTTCCCCGGACTCTTCTCGTTCAACTTCGATCTGGCTGTCGATCTCGGTGTCCGCCCCCACGTCCAACCCCGGTTCGTCCAGCTGTTGCTCGGCCCGCTCCCGGCGTTCTTGGTCGGAAGACACTTCATCGTCCATTCGGCTCGTCCGAATTCGATAAATCGGTTCGGGCATGTCGATGCCCCCGGCGTCCAGTCTGCTTTTGACACGCCGGATGGCCTCGCCGCGTACCTTCCGCCAGTCGTGTTCCCGCTGATCGAGCCAGCCGGAAAATGATACGTTCACCGCCGAATCCCCGATTCCGTCCACGTGCACTTCGGGGGTGGGTTTCTCCAGTACACCGGGGGTGCTTCGAAGCGTGTCCAGCCCGATCTCATGCACTTCGATCAGGTCCTCGTCCCCGCCCACACCGATGGAAAATTCAAACCGCCTCTTCGGGTTCCGCGTATAATTATACGTTGGTTTCTTGAAGACCATGGAGTTGGGGGCGCTAACGTTGCTTCCCTAAAGGGTCATCACCACCGTCGCCCGGATCGTCATGCGGACCACTTTTCCCTGGTACTCTCCCACCTCGATCATATCGTTTTTCCGAAACGGCTGCTGAAATCCGAGTATTACGCTCGCCAGGTAGTTTTCCGCGATATCCCGGAACGCGAACCCCAGGACCAACCCCAGCAGCCCGGCACCGCCCAGCAGGGCGCCGGCCAGGGTGGTCACCTCGAACAGCTCCAGCACAAACAGCACCCCAACAAGAAAAATAACAAACGCGATGACCTGTCGGAGAATACTCTGAAGAAGGGGTTGCTCTGACGGGTCCTCTC
>CAYXQY010000247.1:0-4795 GCA_964466525.1 uncultured Planctomycetia bacterium | reverse complement strand
TCCTGACGGAGGATCGAACGCAACGAACCGGCAAACGTCAGTCCGGCTTCCTCATTGACCTGCACCTGCACAATACCGTCGAGCTCGTATTCGACCGGATCCTCGACGGTGGTGACATTCTCCTCCGGGGTCTGAAGCTCCTGGAGTGCCGAATAGAGGGTGGTGCTTTTTCCACTTCCCGTCGGACCGGTGACCAGAATCATCCCCCATGGTTCGTTAATAGCGGTTCGAAAGTGCTCAAGGGATTGCTGGTGGAACCCGAGCTGATCCAGATCCAGCGCCAGCCCGGACGGGTCCAGGATCCGCATGACCACTTTCTCCCCATCCACCGTCGGCAACACGGACACTCGAAAATCGATGTTTCGACCCTGATACTTCATTTGAAACTTCCCGTCCTGCGGGGCACGTCGCTCGGCAATATCCATCTGTGACATAATTTTGATTCGAGACACCATCGCTCCGTGCATGCTTTTTGGAGCATTTAAGGCCGTCCCCAGAACACCATCCTTCCGGTATCGAACGCGAATTTTGCTTTCCCAGGGCTCGAGGTGAACGTCACTGACCCCTTGGTCCAGGGCCTTCTTGATAATGGAATTGACCAGTCGGACCACCTTCGACTGTTCCGCCTGGCCGGCAATTTCGGCGAGGTCAAACTCCTCCTCATCGTTTTTCTCCTCAAGTTCAATGTCTTCGTCCCCCTGATCTTCAATCAACTCTTCCATTATTTCGTCCGTATCGTTCTCTCCGTAGAATCGATGGATGGCGTCCTGAATCTGTCGCTCGGTGCTGACCATCGGCCGGATCTCACACTCGGTGGCCAGACGAAGATCATCCAACTTCTGTAGATCAAAGGGATTGGCAACAGCGATTGTAAGCTGTTTTCCAATCCTGGATACCGGTGCAACCCTGTAATGTTCCGCAAGCTGTTCGTCAATGACCTCAAGTGCCTCTTCGTTTGGTTGTACACGCTGGAGGTTGATCGGAGGAATGTTCATCTCCAGCGCAATCTGACTGATCAGCTCATCGGAATCCACAAGGTTCTGGTCGATTAACACCCCGGCCAGTGACGTACCGTCCTCCCCAACGTCATCATGATGCCGATCAATTGTTTCTTTGATTTCCTGCTCCGAGGCAAGACCCCGGTTAATAAGTACCTTGTGTACACGACGGTCAAATGTGCTTAGCATAACGGGTCTTGTTATGTGCTTATACTGGATTCCTGTTCGGTCTTTTTCGAACGGGATTCGTCCCCGGACGTTTCCTCGTTCTCATCCTGGTTCGTTTGTTCTTTTTTCTTGTTCTCTTCCTCGTTCAGTTCCTGCTCGGTTTCCTCGAGTATCCGTTCCGCTTCACTCTCGAGGTCAATGACCGGTTCGCCATTATCGTTTTCGTCAAGGGTGAACGTCCTGGTCTTCTCCAGCTCCTCGTCTTCCGGAACGCTCGAAGTGGTCTCCGGCTCAGCGGTCTGTTCACCGGTTCCTTCGCCGGAGAGTTCGGCCATAATCTCGGATTCGTCTTCAGGGTCCTTTTCGTCCGGTTCCCGATCAATGTACTCGTCCGTGTCCTCCACGTCAACGTCGCCCGGTTGTAGGCTGAGTTTCTCCACGAGGGCCTGTTTTATCTTTTCCCGGGTGGAAATGACGATCTGAATTTCACGACCGGTAATCTGGTTTAGCCGATCAAAAAATTCCTGGCCGAACACCCCGGACACAGCAATGACAACCACCTGCCCGATCATATCCACCGGAAGAAAACTGTATTTTTTGATGAAGGAATCCGGAATCTGTTCAATCAGCTCTTTGTCGGGAGAACAGTTTTCCACGTCCAGGTACGGCAATCCGAACTGGGTACACAGAACCCTTGCAATATCCCGTTCGGTCACGTACCCCAGCTCGATTAATGCTCGTCCCAGAAGCTCACCGGTTTCATCCTGTCGATCCAGGGCTTCCTGTATATGTTCTTCGTTGATCAACCCCTGCTCGCGAAGAATCTCACCGAGTCGCTTTTTCGTGAGCTTTGCAACGTCAGCCATCTTGTAAGGTTATTCCTCGTAATCGCGTCATGGGTTCACGAATTTCCCGAAAAGTACCGTGGTACTGCGATTATGCGCCAGGAAGTATTGAACAATCTCACATAAAACACGTATTTTTTTGATTACACGTAAAACAATCCAGGTATTCTACTGCTCACGCTCGATCATACGCTCGAGTTCTTCCGGCTTGTCGGACCGACTGATAGCGGTATCGTAGGTAATCTTGTCCTCCAGGTACAGGTCACAGAGGCTGGCGTTCATGGTATTCATGCCAAGCTGACCGGAGGTCTGGATGACCGAATAAATCTGATGGGCTTTGTCCTCCCGGATGAGACTCTGCACCGCGTCGTTTCGCAGCATGACCTCTGCGGCAAGTACCCGTCCCCGTTGATCTTTCCGCCTCAACAACTGCTGGCAGAACACCCCTTCAAGAACAAAAGATAACTGCGTTCGAATCTGTGATTGCTGATGTGACGGAAACACATCAATCAGTCGGTTGAGGGTCTGAACGGCGGTACTCGTGTGCAGTGTGCCAAACGTCAGGTGACCCGTTTCGGCGATGGTCAGGGCGGCCTCAATCGTCTCCTGATCCCGCATTTCACCGATCAGCACGTAATCCGGATCCTGACGCAGAACAGATCGCAGAGCTTCGTTGAATCCATGCGTGTCGCTACCAATTTCACGCTGATTCACAAGGCACTTTTTGTGCTTGTGGACGTATTCGATCGGGTCTTCGATGGTCATGATATGCCCTTTTCGTCTTCGATTGATGCTGTCGATCATCGAAGCAAGCGTGGTTGATTTTCCGCTGCCGGTTGAACCGGTAACGAGAATTAGACCTCGAGGCTTGGAACAAAGGTTTCTACACACCTCGGCGGGCAGACCAAGTTCGGCGAACGACATGATCTCCTCAGGAATTAACCGCATAACGGCCCCGATCACACCCCGCTGTCGAAAAACGTTCGTGCGGAACCGCCCGAGTTCACTGATTCCAAACGAAAGGTCCACCTCCATGTTTTCCTCGAACTCGGAGATCTGATCGGAGTCGAGAACACTGTATATTAATTTCTGCAGTTCCTTTGGCTGCATCACGTCAAACTCCGTTTCGACGAGCTCCCCGTCCACTCGTATCCTTGGAGGAGATCCGGCGGTCAGGTGAAGGTCGGACCCTCCCTGTTCAACAAGTGTTTGAAGCATCTCTTTCAGGTCAGCCATGATAGGTCGTATAAAACGGAAGCAACAAGCACCCGGCACCCGTTGAGGGTTCTATTCAGGCAAAAAGAATTCAGTACGAATTGCTTACATCCGGATTCCGGTTCGTTTCTCCGCAGATTCTTACGGTAGGAATGGAAGGCCGATATGTAGCTGAACAATGGTCTCACGGAAAAGGTTTTAGACGGTCGACGGAGTCGGGAACGTGACGGGGAGATAATTTGGTTCCGGATTGTCCCTCTTAATAACCTGCATGGATCAAAGTAAACTTTTTCGAACCGCTGAAAGGAATTGTATCATACGCACACCATATGAAAAACTGCATTCCGGAAACCGGACTATTCGGCCGTTTTCTATTCCTGCAAAGTGACCGGAATAGAAGTCAGGCTTCTCCGTAGAAGCCTGCAGTTACACATAGAAATTTTCTGTTCCCTGCAATAATCGACCCCGACACTGACGGAACAGTATAAGGACGCGCTCCCTGCATCCGGTTACGCCCGGGGAACCACGATAATCTCAACCCGTCTATTTTTCCGCCGTCCCTCTTCGGTGTCGTTGGAAGCAATCGGTTCCGTGTCCGCACGCCCGACCACCCGAATCTGCTTTTTGCTGATGCCATTTGAAATGAGTTCCTGGCTTACGGAGATGGCCCGGGCGGCGGAGAGATGCCAGTTGGTGGGAAATTTATCCCTGGATTGCTGAATCGGCTGATTGTCCGTGTGACCTTCCACCACGTATCGCACGTTGGAACCAAATTTGCTCAGAGCCGGCATCAGCTTCTGAAGGGTCCGTTTCCCTTCTTCGGAAAGAGTGGCCGAGCCCGGTTCGAACACGATCTGGGAGGACATCCGAAGAGCGGTTCGTCCGTCCACTTTTGTCTTTTTCACCTCATCCTTTACACCTTCCGGTAGACTCAGTTTCACCGCACCGGAGGCGTCCGTGTTGACACGGGAGGCAAGCTTCCGAAATTCTTCAAGGGATTCTCCATGGTCTTTCAGCCGTTTCCGGAGCGTTTTGTTCTGTGCACGAAGGTTGTAATATTTCTTCTGAAGTTGACTGTTTTTCTCCGTCAGTTCCTCGTGTTCTTCCTCCAGGTTTTCATATGCCTGACGGGGAACGGTTTCGCACGCCCAGGCCGTCGTAAGCAATAACCCAACCATGATGAGTCCGGATACACGTTTCGTCATGGAAAACCTCCTCTCGATAATACGAACGGGTGACGAAATGTTTCACTGAAAAACTGAAATCTAATATGAAAGAAAGGTTAGCTTACGTCATACGTGTGTTGCATTGCAACCTACACATAGAGAGAAATGATCTCCTGTAACAGTTCCGGTCGCAATAGAAGAAGAGCAACGCCCATTGACAGAAACGGCCCGAACGGCAGGTAATGCCGATCCGTCAACAGCAAATTCAGGATGCCGTAAATAGAACCGGTGACGCTGGCAAAGATCAACACCACAGCGGGCGAGAGCCAGCCGAGGAACCCACCGGTTGCAGCCATGAACTTCACGTCACCGTACCCCATGGTTGGTTTCCGGAACACAAGTT
>CAYXQY010000246.1:0-4801 GCA_964466525.1 uncultured Planctomycetia bacterium | reverse complement strand
GATCATTTCCTCTCTTTATTTCAATATCCAAAAAAGCGTACGGTTAAATCGCCGATCACCACGCATCATGCGAACCGGACGGCTTCTTCGTCCCCCACGATTATGATTTTGCAAGTGACTTGACGGGGACGTTGAGTGTGCGGTCCGAATTTCCGGTTTTCTCCATTTCATCAGCAACATTATCCATTCGGTCAACGACCTCCCCTCGAAACAGTTGTTCACCGGTTTCTTTTCTTTTTCGTCTGTCTTGCTGCCGGGAACGTCAATACGTCCGAAGTCGGCGATGATACCGGGTTATGTTTGAAGGGCTGAGCACGCTGGCTTTTCGTTCGGAGAGTACGTTTTGGTTTCTGTTCCGGTTAATATGGAGGTTCCGCCGGGCCGGTGTAGCCACATAGGCCGAAGCGGGGGGAGTTCACGATTCGATCGGGGGTGCCGTAGTCTTTACAGGTGTGCTCCTCGCGGTGGTCGGGGCAGAGGAGGCCGGTTTCGCGGGTCTCGATCTGGCATTCGCGACACAGGTATTCGGCCTCCTCCTCACACTTCATGCAGTCGTGACGGAGTGGCCTGTTCCGTGCCATTAACCCCACTGGTTTTTCAATCGTCGAGGGGCCGGTCCTCGTGTCCATTTTTTTCAGGGTCAGTCGTGACTCGGTGCCGTAGTCGTAGATGTACGTGAGTTGCTTTCGTGATCGAAACACCTCCCCCACGGTTCGTTCCATCTGGATTTCGTTGCCGCTCCAGGCCTCCATCGTAAACATGCTCATATGCCCGCAGCATTCCAGCCAGATCCCCCGGAGGTACGCGTCAAGTTCTTTCAGGGGCGTGTCCCCGGACACTTCGAGGTGAAGAACGTAGTCCGGGGCCCGCTGGGCCTGAACCTTCAGGTGATAGTGGATCGTTTCGTTCTGTTCCCCCTCCGCCTGCTGTATTGCTTCTTCTCGTTCGTCGCACGCGGACAGGTGCCGGGTGATTCCCTGGTTTGTGTAGTCCTGATCGCAGTAATGACAGCGACTTTCCGACGTCCGTTCGGTCATGGGTTTTGTTGAGCCTGTTCAAATATACCTTTACAGATAAAGTCGCACTGTTCTCGCTCTTCCTCATCCAATCAAGCATTCACAACAACTGTCTCCACGTCACTCTCCGATTTCGTTACGTGAACGTTTCAATTTACGAAATCGCTCTGTACGGGACCACGGACACTTCGGATTGCAACTCCCGATTTTTCCACGGAATCCATGACCAGGTCCGTGACGTCCCCACTCATAAAGGCTTCTCCACAGCTTCCACAGACCTCGGCCGGAACTTCCCGGACAATGACAACCGTCCGACCGAAGACGAATGGAATCGTCGCGTTTTCGTCCCATTCCATTCGTCCCCCACAAATCCCACAACGGCCGTTCTTCTTTTCTTGTTTTCCGGTCATCTTTCCACCTCGTCGTAATCGCGGGCGAAACGGACGGTGGGGTGATGGGGATCTTCCTTACTTTCGCCGGTGAGGGCACCGGCGCTCCCGGCGGCTCGTATTTTGCTCCGCAGGGTTCTCGTCAGGATTTCGTCCGCTTCTTCATCCTTCCACAACAGGTGATCGCGTCCGCCGTCATCCCGGTTTTTTCGGGCCAGCACGGGACTGTCGACCATGAAACGGTACCGCTCGCCGAAGTTCGGCGGCTCCTGCTCGTGGACTTCGTATACGTTCATGCCGTGAAACACGTCCGGGTCCTCGAGAATGCCCCGGACCAGCTCCCCGGTGTACTGCTGTTCCCAGAAGCTGATGCGCCATACGGCCCCGTCCGGAAAGTGAAGCGCCCCGTCATTCGCACGGGACCCGTCCAGCCAGCCGAAGGAATACAGGGAAATACGGTCATGAAGGTCGTTCTCCCCCAGCCAGTGATGTAATACGCCGGTGAGGTCATGCAGGTGATCGAACGGGACCGGGTCTGAGTTCGGGGTCAGACGAAGGTTCAACCTCATCGATCGATCCTCCCCGTCTGTTTCATAAACGTGAACATTCCAGTTCAGCGGTGTTCAATTTCAACGCAACCGGTGACTGCCAGCACCCACCTCAGCTGGTTATTTTAGCTGTTGTTTCACCTGTTTCCAACCGGTGGAATGAGGGACATCGGGCATTGTCGAAAACGGTTTATGAGTGTGAGCACGGTAGCGTGTCAACGCACCGGTTCTTCCCGGAATTGAAATAGGTGGACCCGGGCAACCGACCCCCTTCCTCTATTCGGTTTTCTCAAAACGTGCTTTACGGGAGGAAAGGCGTCTTTCCTGCACATCGCCGCTTGACGTTTCCACTTCGCAATGCTTTCGCCGCACCCCCCTCTCCAGGTAGGAGGCTGCTGAAAAACCCCATGTTTTCGTTTCCGGGGTGCCACGGATTTGTGATCCATTATCATGTTTTTCGATCATGTCGTGATGTCCACAGTCTGATCATAATATATATGGCATGGAGCGTTCCATGCGATCCATTCCCTCGCTCACGCTCGGGAATCCGGTTATAAGGTATCTCTTAGACCCCCGGTTCCTCCGCCTGCGGCGTTCGTCACCGGAGGCTACGATTGTTTCGCTCCCTCTGGGAGCTTTTTTCCTGGAACGTTGGTCAACGTGGTAGGGGATGAACCGTTGGACAGCGGCTGACGTATCAAAAAATACGCACCCGTGGTACGGGTGCAGGAATTGTAGCGCGGGATGAAATCCCGTGTTCGGAATGCCCCCACACCCAGAACCACTGGAAGGGGTGTCACAAACTGAATTGTTTCCCGTTGAAAGGTTTAACGTGCAATGCGTCTCCGAAGAATGAATGGACCGTCTCATGCCAATTTATGACGGTACGTATGAGATGGATTTATCGATGTTTTCTACCCTCTGATTGTAACCGGTCAAAAAACAGGTGGTGATGAAATATGATTGGTCCGTTTAGGAAAGCAGGATCCTGTCCCTATATGTGCCACGAATTTTTGACCGGTTAGAATGAATAATTACTACGTAGTCCCCTCGGATGTACTGATGGCATCGACTGCGGCGGACTCCGCGCTCTTCGACGCAACTCGTTTCGCTGACGTTGCGGGGGTTTTTCAGCAGGTTCCTATGAAGTGGCACGTGTTCGCAGACACCGTGTTTTGTTGTAATCCGTGATTCCCGTGCCTGCAGTCGAGCGGTTTTTCGATACCACTCATGCAGTTTGCGCCCTATTTCTTGATTCGATTCACTCGTTCTAAAGGTCCCGCTCAACGGTCTTGATTGTCCGGGGTATTGCCCGGGAGAAAGACAGGGGACGAGTTTACGTTCCACGGGTCTGCCCATATTATTGATCTTTGTTCCGGACCCACGGTATGAACCTGTGCCGGGTTCATCCGACGGATCAAGTGTTTCCAGTATGCAGGAGGTCAGAAATTTCATGAGATGCGGTCCGTCCGTCCGAGCACGAGGGTTGATCGCTGTACTGGTGGTGGGTTTGCTGGGTGGCGCGACCCTGCTGCAGGCACAGGGTCAGTTCACGCGTCCGGACCTGATGCAGGGAATTGAGCGGGAGTTGATTCGACGCCACCTGGACGGGTTTCGGTTTCCGGCCCTGCCGAAGGTGCCGGACACCCGTACGGTTCGTGTTCAACCGGGCGACCCCATTCAGCCGGCGATCAATCGGGTTTCGGCAGCCGGCGGCGGAACGGTTCGCCTGGCGGGGGGAACACATTTCATTGACGAAACGATTCAACTGAAAAGTCGGGTCAGGCTTGCCGGCGCGGGGCCGAGTTCGATCCTTACCCGTGAGCCGTCCGAAAAAATCGGAGTCCTGATCCGCAACGAAGGAGGTGGACTGGAGGATGTGATCATTCGTGATTTCACCGTCGACGGTGCGCGCAGTCGGGAGGAGCGGGGGACCGACGACTGGACGTGGCCCCGTGGGATCGACCTTCTCGATGCCGGCGGTCCACATAATAAGCGCGTGCTGCTGTACAACGTGCGAATTCGACGTACCTCGCACGGTTTTCACGCCAAGGGCACGGACGACCTGGTGATCGCGAGGGTCAACTTCCACAACAACGGGTGCAAGAAAAAATTTGCCCACAACTGTTATCTGCGACGCAACCGGCGTGTGATCATCCGGGACAGCTACTTCACGCGATCCCACACCGGCAACGGCGTCAACCTGACGAGCCAGACGAACATCGTGCTGTTTCGGAACGAAGCCTCGGACAACTGGTTCCGGGGCTTTCGCGCCGCCGACACGCGGAACATCGTGTTCGACGGGAACGTCGCGTTCGGCAACGGCCGGTTCGGGATCGGCACGCGACATGAAAACGGAGGCGTCCGGAATTATCTGCTCCTGCGAAACTATTCCTTCAACAACGGCACGGACAATTACAGCATCCGGAACGCACGTGGCGGGTTCAAAAAACACAACGCCGGAGCCGAATGAACGCCTGACGAGGAAAGTGATTTTGGGCGTGGTTCAGACGGAGGTAACACTTTTGTATATTCTGTCCCCTCCCCACGGTCGGGGTACGGTTAAGTGTTTGTCATTGCTTTAGATAACAGCCATGCCCCGACCGTGGGGAGGGGACATCTATCCGTGTTACCCGGTTTGCGCCATTGTTGAATCACGCCTGATTTTGCGCCCTTCGTAACTGGTCAAAAATCCGTGGGAAGGAATCGTTATTTATCCGAATACGAACGGATTGATACGATCAATTCGATGACGCCACGGGCTTCGGACCGGTTCGATTTTATCCGAGCCCCGAAGATGGAGAGGGACGGATAAGAATGGTTGATTTCCGTCCTTCTTTTTGGCCCC
>CAYXQY010000245.1:0-4806 GCA_964466525.1 uncultured Planctomycetia bacterium | reverse complement strand
AAAAAACCCCAGGATCAGCGCCCAGAGCGCCATCCAGAGAAACGTCCCGGCCATCCAGAACCCGTCTCCGATCAACTCAATGCCGTACCTCAGCAAATCCATTTCTTCGTAAGGCTCTCAAGATTCAATATTGCTTCGAGAACACAGTGTAATTTGCACTGTAACGTGTGTTCATGTTCGTTACCACCGTGACGAGCTGATCGTCAACCGGGATAAAGAGGGTGTCGGGGGAGCATCCGTCATGCAGTACTTCGCACACGCCGTCGCCGTGTACACCGACCGCCTGCACACCGTCCGGATCGAAATCAACGGGAAACATCAAAAAAAAACGCTGTCGATCAAGTGACGGAAAAGAACTGAGTGAGAGAAAAGAAAAAGTACATCATACAGTCACCGAAAATTGAGCAATACTGTGCGCCTGATCGCTTATAGCAGGTGCAAAAA
Source organism: uncultured Planctomycetia bacterium (assembly GCA_964466525.1). Taxonomy (GTDB): domain Bacteria; phylum Planctomycetota; class MHYJ01; order CAYXQY01; family CAYXQY01; genus CAYXQY01. The sequence goes on along the minus strand of CAYXQY010000245.1, from coordinate 4,362 downwards.
AACGCTTTCACACTTTTCTTACCCCCTAATCACTCAAACACAATAAAACCCCCTCGGTAACCCTCGGGGCTCTGTTCAGTTTGCTATTGCAAACGTTGTGAAGGGTTGTTTCAAAACGAGCCCCACCGGTTACGCCGGCACTTTTTCCGTTCGATTCACCAGGTTTCGTGCGTGCGTCCGGGCCTGTTCGAGAACCTCCGACCGGGTCTCCGGGTCGCCGCTGTCCATGGGCTGCGCGTTCACTGTTTGAATGGGATCGACGCCCATGAACGAAAGAATGGTTCGAAGGTACGGCTCCTGGTGGTCGAGCGACTCCGCTCCGGTTCCCTCGCTGTAGTCCCCACCCCTGGACGTGATCACAACACCGGAGGCATCGAGCAGGCCCTCGGGACCGTCCGACGTGTATTCGAACGTGTAGCCCGGCTGGACCACGAGGTCGATGTACTGCTTGAGTTTATACGGAACGCTGAAGTTCCACATCGGCGCGGAGATCAGCAACTGGTCCGCGGATTGGAGCCGTTCGATTTCCCGTTGAACAGGGGTCCACTCCGCATCGGGATCGGACACCCGGTCGTCTCCGAGGGTCTGATATGCACCCCCGATATCACGAACGGTCAGTTCCGGCAGGTCCGATCGAAACACGTCGACTTCCTCAACGTGAGCGTCCGGGTGTTCGTTCTGGAACTGCTCGAGATATGCATCGGAAACGGAAAGCGTTCGAGATTCGTTTCGTCGCGGGGATGCAACAATGTGAAGCAGTTTCATCGTAAACCTCCTTGTGAAATTGTGGGAAGATCAAAGAAAAGAACATGCGAGCGAGACGTTGCAGAAATGTGGATCGTCGACTCGGTGTCAATGGCGAGTCCGTCTCCGTCGGTCAAACGTACGTCCTCGACCTCAACGCTGCCGGAAGCCACCTGCAGCCACGCAAGTCGATTGGTGGCCAGCTCATACGAGACGCCTTCTTCCGGCTCAAGATGGGCACGATACAGATCGACGTCCTGATGCATGTGAACGGCGTCGGCACCGGGGTCGGACGAACCGATTCGATCCAGTTCGTTCAGGACGTCCTCCCGGGGCCTGAGCGTCCGTGTTTCGTAGGACGGTTCCAGATCCTTCGTCCCCGGAACAATCCAGATCTGCAGCAGGTGCAGCATGTCCGTGTCGGACGCGTTGGCTTCGCTGTGCGTAATGCCCGTGCCCGCCGTCATGCGCTGAATCTGTCCGGTTTCGATGACGCCGCCTCCGCCGGAACTATCCCGGTGCTCGACGGCACCGGACAGCGGGTACGTCAGAATTACCATCTGTTCATGGTCGTGAGGCGGAAATTCGTTTCCCGGGTCAATTTCGTCCTCGTTCAGCACCCGGAGCGGTCCCCAGCGGGTCCAGTCCGGATCGCGATATCGACCGAACGAGAACGTGTGGTAGCTGGTCAGCCAATCGGATTCCGTGACCCCTCGTTCCTCCGCGGGTCGTTTTCGAAACGTGTCTTCGCCTGTCTGTGACATGGTTGTCATCTTCTATTTAAAAATGTATGAGAAAAATAAGATCGTTCTTCTGTTGTGGCGGTTCGGTGTGCCGATCGTTATCCCGTTCCCCCGTTGGCCCGCCCCAGTTTTTTGCATAAACGGGTGAGTGTTTCCTGTTCCTCGGCCGTCAGCGCATCGAACACCTCCACCACCCGGTCCACGTGTTCGGGAAACACGGACTCGAACAGTTCCTCGCCCTTCTCCGTCAGAAACACGTTGTGGCACCGGCGGTCGTCCGGATCCTGTTTCCGTTGCACCAGGTCCCGCTCCTCCAGGTTGTCGATCACCGTCGTCATGTTGGCCTCCGTTTTCAGGTTCTTTTCGCCGATCTTGTTCTGATGCATCGGACCGAGGTGGTACAGCGCGTCGAGGGTGCCAAACTGGCTGTCGGTCAGGTTCGCGTCCCGATAGTTTCGACAGCGGCTCTCCACCGCTTCCGCCGCGCGCTGCAGCGTAATCAGTGCATTCAGTGCACGTTCCTCCGATTTCGTTCCGTCGAACTTCGTGCCCATGAGGTGACAGATCAATATAGTTAGATATTTAACTATTAAATATCTAAGTATAAGAAACCCGAGCTGCCGTGTCAAACGGCCTGATTCGTGATGAGTAATTTCGTGAAAGGTGTGAAAAACGTGAACATTCGTCCCCGTGGTCAGCGCATCCGCACGGTGACAACTTACATGTGCAACCTCCCGGATGGAATAAACATAGCTTAATCGAATCCGGGGGAATGGGAAGAAATCAAAATGAAAATGAATCCCCCGGAAGAAGGAGTGCGCCAGCTAAAGCGAATTTCTTCTTGTGTTTAAGAAATCCCCATATAACGACTCGGTCGACGTGAATCAACAGGCAGACGTGGAGCGGAGGAATCCGCTTCGACAACGTTCTGTAAGCGCCCTTGCACGCCGTGTCGAGAGTGAACCGGATTTGGCGTCGTCAGTGGTTATCCGGGAGCGGTGAAGATGTTCCCCGATGCTGAAGCCATAGCTGTTGGTCTTGGTATGAAAGTGAGGAACTGACGCGGTGCGAAATCGTGTAGCCCCGGGCGAAACGAAGTGAAGTGAAGCCCGGGGTTGAAAGGAGAAACGCGAAATGGACCCGGCCCCTGCGAAGGGGCTGGGTGGAACGGGATGGATCGCGCAAGTTCTTACGTTAACGGCGGGTGGAGCGTGCCGGGTGGGGAGTAACGATTTCTGAAGGGTGTGTTCCCGTCCTGGTTTCGTACGTGTTTTCCCTGGCGGGGAGGGCCCTTGTCAAGGCCGAACGGGGGAGATCTTTTTTCTTCGGATGCATGCCCCCAGCGGCCGCGGCTAATTGTCAATTGCCCCCACCTGCAGGCATTCCACGTCAAGGGTGATCTCGATTTCATTGGAAACCACCACACCGCCCTGATCCAGCGTGTCGTTCCAGCTGACGTCAAATTCCCGGCGGTCGATGGAGGTCGACGCTTCGAAGCCGAGTCGAATGAATTCCGAAACCCCGTTGGGGTTCTGTTGCTGCTCGAATATATTTTAACCCGCTATGTGCATTCTGGAAGAAAAACAATCATTGATTTCCAATCAGTGTTCCACCCGAACCAGCCCAAAGGGCTTGCGGACGACAGCCCGGGGTTGCTCGTGAGAGCTACCCCGGGAACCAGGACCCGAATGAACCACAACCCTGAAGGGGTTGCGGAAAATCGTTCCCCGGGAATTTCGGCATTGGCTTTGTACCTTAATGAATTCCAGAACCCCGTCGGGGTTCGGTGTATTGATTCGTTCTCGTTCCCGGGGTTGGACAGAAGCCAACCCCAGGCTTTCGGCCGGAACCCCGTCGGGGTTCGATTAATTGATTCATTTTCATTTTTTACGTGGGTTCACAGTTTGGCGTGGAAATCGCCACTGGAAACCAAGCCCGCCCGGCGTGCAACACGCTGAGTCGGAATTTATTGATTCCTGCCTGCCAACCCATCGTCCACCGCCTCGTGCATGTATGAATAATGTTGAATACCGGGGTCATTTAGATCACACGGGTCCACCTGAATGAATTTGCTTTTTTGGTCCGGAATCATCATGATTGAACGAGGTCTCGGAAACCGTAAACAGCCACGTTCACGCCCCGGCATCACACAGATGTCCCTCGAGCAGGTCGAACAGAAACCGGAGAAATCAGAACGAACGTCCAACAGGAACCGGACCCCCGACTGGTCCCCGGATCACCTCCCGTTTGAACACCTGAACCTCCGCCGGAACCCGTTCGGCTCGGTTCCCGAGGCGGATCGTCCGCAGCTGGCCGTCGTCGATCTCGGGGGCCTAATCGAGCACCTCCGGGAACGGAACACGGCTGTGGAATTCGTCGGCGAACGAGGTCGCGGCAAGTCGACGCACCTTCTCATGCTGCACCGGCGGTTTCCCGATCACCCGAAGCTGTACGCCTGCCGGGAGCAGAGCGTGGACGTGCCGGACGATTCGTTTCCGTTCATTGACGAGTTCCAGCGGGTCGAACCCCCGAAACGGAGCCGCTTCTATCGTCGCGCCGGGCGGCTCGTGGTCGGCACGCACCGTTCGTTCGCGGATGAACTCGAGGCACACGGGTTCAACGTACACACCGTGCACCCGGGAACGGACGACCCCGATCGGCTGAAAACCATCATCGACCGACGCATCGAGTGGGCGCGCAGGGACGAGGGACCCGTTCCGGAACTGCCGGTCTCCGAAATTCGGAAGCTGTCGGCGCGGTTTGGTACCGACCTGCGGTCGATGTTCGACCATCTTTACGACGTCTTTCAGCAACTGGAGGGACCGGGACGTGTCCAGTTGTGAGCTTTCCATCCAACTTGACAACCCCGGCCGCA
>CAYXQY010000244.1:3055-4814 GCA_964466525.1 uncultured Planctomycetia bacterium | reverse complement strand
GCCGAACATGATGGAACAGCCCGAACTTCGCGGGATCTTCGACGAAATGGACTACAGATGGTGGGAACTGACACCGGAGGAATGTTTGATCTTACATCAGATTGAGATGGTGGATCTGGAGATCAAGAACGGCAACGTTGAACGTGCATCGATGCTGGTGGACGAGGCGAGAGCTCAGTTCAGTAAATTACGGGATCCCGTAACGGACGAGCGGAGATATCACCTGTATTCGAACTGGCTGTACAAAAAAATCTGGATGAAGGGAGAGTCCCTCGGACAGCCGAGCGAAGCGCTCGACGAACTTCAGCCGATCTATGACGGCGAGGATCCGGTGGCGGGGAGTATCGAGCGGGTCAGTCCGACCAACCGGGCGGATCTGACACACCTCCGCTCGACCCTGCTGTTTTTTGCCGGCGAACTTGATCGGGCGGCGTCCGAGGAACAGGAGGTACTGGAGTACTGGCGCGAGAAGGATCGACCGGACAAACAGGCCCCGTGTCTGAACCTGCTCGGAAACATTTCTCGAGAGAAGGGCGATTATCAGACGGCGGAGCAGAATTTTACGGAAGCGCGTGATATCTACGAGAACCTCGGTCGCCGGCTGGAGCAGGCAAAAGCCCTGGGCAATATGGGTTCCGTTTTTATCAACCGCGGGGAACTGAAAAAAGCGGAGGAGGCCTTCCGGGATTACCGGGACGTCAGCCGTGAAATCGGGTTTCGCCAGGGGGAAGCGACGGCGCTGGGGAACCTCGGCCTGGTGTTTCTTGAGCGAGGGGAGCTGGAGAAAGCTGGAAATTGTTTCGAGGAACAGATTGAAATTAGCCGACGTATCCAGAACCGCAAGGGTGAAGTCCTTGCACTGGGCAACCTGGGTTTTGTCCACCATGATCGCGGGGAAGTTGAACGGGCACTTGAGTGTTACCGGGAGCAACTCTCAATCAGCCGGGAAATCGGTTACCAGTACGGGGAGGAAATTGCGCTGGGAAGCCTGGCGGAGCTGCTGCGAAATCGCTTCTCCGGGGCCGTCTCGACATCGACGGCGCAGGCATCGGATCCGGTCGAAGCGTATCAGTTTACTGAATCCGCGATCGAACGCGCGGAATCCACGGGAAACCGGAAAACGAAAATCCATATGCTGTTGAACCGGGCCATCTTGCTTCGCTGGGCCGGTGCTGAGATGATCGAATGCGATCGGTCGGAGCAGCGTGATGAACGAAGGGAGGGTTGTGAAAAGCTTCGTGAGGAGCTGCGGAGACGTGATCAGCACGCCCGGATGGACGCTTCGTTCCGCGAGGAGCAGATACGGACCGCCCTGGACCTCTGTGAATCGTCACAGATCGATCCGTCCCTTCATGCCGAACTGATGATTGAAGAAGCCCGTCACCATCGACTGGAGGGGAATGATGGGAGGGTGAAGGAGATTATTTCATCCGCGGCCGAACTGCTGGATCAGGCCCGGGAAGCAGGGGTGGACGTGCAGGACCTGGAAGATCAACTGGCCCGGTTGCGTAATGAATGAGGTGTCTCCGTATACAATAACTGACCGTGGTTTGTTTGGCGAAAATCCAGCCGGATCAGTTTGTTCAGCGGACAAAAGGTCTGTTGTTTATCTAACGCACTGAGCGAGGTTTTAGTCGGATGCTGGTTCAGGTTGATATTCTGGAACGTTTTTCATACCGTATGAAAGAATTTTATATCTTTTGATTTTGTGGATCGAGGAGAACGTGATTTCGAGAGCGGAATTGGTGGAAACCGGTTT
>CAYXQY010000244.1:0-3045 GCA_964466525.1 uncultured Planctomycetia bacterium | reverse complement strand
ATCTGGCGCTGATAGGTCCCGAGGTGGCCGCAAACTGGAGGAGGCGTCAGCCGGGACATTACACTCCTCCTTTTTTATTCACACGGATGATAGTACGTTTGCGGTTTGTTCCGTTTTTACCCACGCACTGGAACATCGTCCCCTTCCGATCCTGTTTCTGCCCGGGCTGCTGATGATGTCTGTTCTGTTTGCAGGATGTGTTTCCCCCGGAGGGCCGGTGGTGTCGGATAAGGGAGACAGTTCCTCGAGCCAGGAACGTGAATCGGAGAAACGGTGGTACCCGGTGACAGAATTTCAGTTCCAGTACCTCCGATCCCACCCTGATCAACCTGCGCTCGACGACCTCTTTACGGTGGAGGTGACACTGGTCCGGACGAAGAAAGAGTTTGACGTTCCCTCGGACGGACAGGAGGGGACGACGTACGTGATTTCGGAGCTCACCGGAGCTGACGGGAAAGAGACATCGGACGGAAAAGAATCGATTAGTATTTCGAACAGAGCCCTGAACCGGATTAACCAAAACATTGTTTCACACTTCAACCAGCAGGGGTTCATCGGGGTGTACGCCCGTCCCCATCCGGAGGACGTCAACAACCTGGGTGAGGATCTTCGACCGGATGATCGGAAGACGCTTCGAATTCTTGTGCACACCTCCGAAATTGCCGAGATTCGCACCGTGTCGCGGGGCGATCGATTCGATGGCTCGGAGGAAAAGAACCTGCCGGAACATGAGTGGATTGCCGAACAGTCGCCCCTGGACGCCGGTTCCGGAGATGCCCCCGGTGACCTGTTGAAAAAGCCGCTGCTGGATCGGTACGTGTATTACCTCAGTCGTCACCAGGGTCGAAACGTGGACGTGGCGGTCGGCGACGCGGGACAGGGACGGGCGAAACTGGATTACGTGGTGGCCGAGAGCAAGCCGTGGACGACATTCGCACAGGTTTCTAATACGGGGACGGAGAACACGGATGAGATACAGGAGCGGCTGGGGTTTATTCACCGTCAGGTGACGGGGTACGACGACGTCTTTCGGCTGGACTACACGACGGCTAATTTCGGCCAGGACATGAATAACGTCCAGGTGTCGTACGAACGACCGGTGGTGCGAGGAAGCCGGACCCGGGTGAAAGCAAATACATTATACAACGAGTTCACGGCATCGGACGTCGGGGTGATCGGCGGGACGTTCGAAGGGGACACGTGGGGAGCGGGTCTCCAGCTCATACGAAACATCTATCAGCACAAACGATGGTTTCTTGATCTGAAGGGGGGCGTTCGGTGGCGCAACATTTCCAACGACAACCAGATCACGGGCATTTCCACGGAAGACCATTTCGTGAAGCCGCACCTGGGACTGGAGCTGGAACGGTCCTCTCGAACGGCGAATACGTCGGGAAATTTATCCGTGTCCCACAACCTTGCGGACCTGGCGGGGACCACGGAAGAGGAGATCGAACCGCTCGGTCGCGCACGAGCGGAGAATCGGTACACGGTGCTGAACGGACGGTTTTCCCACAGTTTCTTTCTGGAACCGGTGCTCTACGGGGCGGACTGGAAGGATCCGTCCACGCCGGAGACCTCCACCCAGGCACACGAGTTGCGGGTGAGTGCCCGGGGCCAGTACGGGTTTTCCGATCGTCTGATTCCGCAGGAATCGTTTATTGCCGGAGGCATGTTCAGCGTCCGCGGTTACCCGGAATCCGCGACGAGCGGCGACGCAGGGGTGATCAGTTCAATGGAGTACCGCCTGCATCTCCCGCGGCTTCTGCCCGTGGAGACCGAACCGCCGAGGGTGTTCGGGAGCCCATTTCGATTTGCCCCGGAGAACGTGTTTGGCACGCCGGATTGGGATTTCGTGTTGAGCGGATTTTTCGACTACGGCCGCACGGTCCTGAACGACCGGACCCCCGGACAGGAATTTAACGAAACGCTTCTGAGCTACGGCGTGGGGGCCGAACTGGTGATGCTACGATACCTGCGGTTTCAGAGCTACTACGGCGTGGCGGCAAGCGACCTGAACAACGGAGAGGCCGATTCAGGCGACGACGAATTTCACTTTTTAATTCAGCTTTCCTACTGAACGATGTGCACCGGTGTCTCAAACACGGAACAGGTCGATACGTACCGGCTACGGCGGGAACGGAAACGTTTCTGTACCGGTTTCTGCGGGGTGGTTCTGTTCGTTTTCCTTTTTGTTTCGGTACTCTTCGGACCGGTGCTTGCGCAGGAAGCCGACGGAGAAAAAACGGCGATCGATCGCGCGCTCGATCAGATATCGACCCTCAGCTATGCGGGTGCTCAGGAGACGCTGGAATCGTATTTGAACGAACAGCCGGAAGACGCACGCGGCTGGTACCTGCTGGGCCTTTGTCGAAACCGCCTGGAACTGTACGAAGAGGCATACGCAGCACTGACGAACGCCACCGCTTACGGTGCGGAAACCCCGGATCTGCATCGGGAACTGGGCTATGCCCTGCAGGGGCTGAAGCGCTGGACGGGGTCGCTGCATCACCTCCGGGACGCCGATCCGGAGGATGGCGGTGCGTGGCTGGCGCGGGGACAGGTGCAGTTGAAGCGTAAGAAATACGATCAGGCGATGCAGGCCCTGTTGAAAGTCATCGAACTGGACCGGGAACTCGAGTCCACCGCTCGACTGCTTCGTGCCCGGGTCCTGCTTGCAAAAGGAAAGACGCAGCAGGCCCGGTCGGAGCTGAAAACCGGCCTGCGGGTGGCCCGGCGATCGGACATGAAATCCGCGTACGAAAACCTCGACAAACTGATCGCACTGCTGGACCGGCACGTGCTGCGCCTGTACAACGGCATTTTCTATCGCGAGGTCGTCGACGAGGAGGAAGGGGTTGTTCGACGAACACGACGGGACCCGGAGCTGAAGGAGCGACTGGCGAATGCACTCGAAGTCTTCCGAAACAGTACGGACGAAGAAGATCGAACCCCGGCTGCATTTCGACAGTTCGTGTCCGAGAACGAGGCGTTATCGAACACGGACACGTTGTTGACAAACCTCCGGAAACTGTTCGACGGAAT
>CAYXQY010000243.1:0-4839 GCA_964466525.1 uncultured Planctomycetia bacterium | reverse complement strand
GCGTTGAGGAGAGTGCAGGGTTTGAGAATCAGGTGTCGGATGCGTCGGTGGAGCTGTCGGAAGAGCTCAGGAAGCTTCGTAAAAAACGGGACGTGACACGCAATGAACTGGCGGAGGCGTCGGGGATTTCCTTGCAGCGTCTGTCCGAAATTGAACGCGGTCGTGAGGAGCTCACGTACGATCTCATGAAGCGGTACGTGGATGGGCTCGGGATGGACCTGGATCTGGATTTTACCGAACGGGATGAGTCGTCCGGGGAGCTGCTGGAAAAGGTGAAGAAACACATCGACGGGACAATCGAGGCGATGGACCTGCCGGAGGAACTGGCCCGGCATTCCCGGATTGTGCTTCATCAGATTGCGGAAGACGGTCTGCATCGCGAGCGACTCCCCACGCTGCAGGATGCATTGAACTACATCGAGTCGGCCGTCAAACAGTTCAGTATTCGAGATAACGCTCCGGATACCTCCATTTTTTCGAACGAATCGTTGTACAAATACCTGAAGGCACACCTGAAGAACCTTGATTACTCGGACCTGGCGTACGAGGAGAACATAAAAATCGTGGGCCAGAAAATGCTTGAACGATTTCACAATTAACGAAAGGAGACGCCATGCAGTTGGACCCGGCCGCCGCTGATGCGTTGTTACACGCGCTATCGGATGTGCAGGCCCTCGACCTGACGACGTGGGTGTCGGAGGTGCTGTCCAGTTTTCGTCGACTTTTTGGAAGCAAGCGCGTGAGTGTAACGTATCAGGCGTACCTCGTCCTGGGTATTGCGTCGATTACGGTGATGGGGTTCTGGATCGTCCTCAACCTGCTCGGGTTTGGAACCGGAACGGATGCACTGGACGCTGTAGATGCCACTGAGGCGCTGGATGGTATGGACGCCGTGGAGGGGTTGGATGCGGCCGATACTGTCGAAGCCGCCGACGGGGGGGATTCCACGGCAAGCGTGTTCACCTTTCGCTCGATTCTCGCGTTTCTTGGCGGATTTGGCTGGAGCGGTGTGCTTGCGATTGAGTACGGCGTCGCACCCATGTCGTCGTTCTTGGTCTCCATTCCGGTGGGTTTGTTCTTCTTTCTAATGACATATGGGGTGCTGGTGTTTCTGCTCTCCATGTCTGCAAGCGGGACCCTGAACTATCGGAACGCGATTGGTGAGACCGGTGAAGTCTACCTTTCAATCCCCCCCAATCGCTCGGGGGCCGGCAAGGTGCGGGTGCGGGTGCAGGGTCGGCTGAAGACCGTAAGTGCCTACAACGCGTCGGACCAGAAGGCGGAAACCAACTCCCGTGTCAAGGTGATCGATCAGGTTGATTCAAGCACGCTCCTGGTGAAGCCGCTCAGTGAAGTGGAGGTTCAGCCCACAGAAAAGGGGGGCGAGGGATGATCGGGATGTCATGGATACCGGCGCTGGCGGGGGCAGTGGTTCTCATGACGCTGTGTTTATACCGTTCCATTCGGACGTGCCCCGCGAACCGGTTATTGATCGTTCGGGATCGTTGGCGGGTGACCGTCGACGATGAAGCACGAACTCAGGTGCATACCGGAGGCGTGCACTTTGTCTGGCCGTTTCTTCAGGAGTGGGCTCTCCTTGATCTGTCCCCGATGACCGTTGAGGTGGATCTGACCGAATGCACAGGCGGTCATATCAGACGTCCGAGGTCCTGTTCGTTTCGAACCTGTTTCAATCAGTCGACCGCGGAGGGTTCGTCCCGGGTTAGCCGGAGGTACGGTTGGATGTCACGGGAGGAGGTGCGATCCGAGGTCCATTCCATCGTGAGCGCAGTTGTGCGTGAGGCCCTTTCCACCTGGGATCGAACCAGGGTCAATGAGGACCGAAATGCGTTTGTGGTCGATTTGAGGAAGCGAGTACATCGAGAACTGTCAGAGGAGGGGTTTCAGCTTTTAACGGTAAGTCTTCGTTGAAGGAGTTTCTCTTGAATTTCGTGAATTTTCTGGAGTAGTCAGATGTCCACCATAGCTATCATTGCCCTGATCGGGGTATTTGCGTTTGTGTTTATGGGAGCAATTTTCTACGCTTCAATCTATAAACGCTGTCCCTCCGACAAGATACTTGTGATCTACGGAAAAGGAATGGGACAGGACGAAGCGGGGGAGGGACTGTCCGCCCGGTGTGTGCACGGAGGCGGAAAAATGGTCTGGCCCGTGTTCCAGAACTATGGGTGGCTGGACCTGACCCCGATCACGATCGACATCGACCTGACCGATGCCCTGTCCACGGAGAACATACGGATCAGCACCCCGTCGACGTACACAGTCGGTATCTCAACGGAACCGGGCATCATGCAGAACGCTGCCGAGCGTTTACTGGGCGAAAGCCTGAGTGACATTCGAAACCTGGCACGCGACATCATCTTCGGTCAGATGCGTGTGGCAATCGCCACGATGAAGATCGAAGAAATCAATGCCGACCGGGACCGATTCATTGAGAACATCTCCAAGGGACTTGAGCCGGAGCTGGAAAAGGTCGGTCTGCGTCTGATTAACGTGAACATCAAGGACGTGAACGACAAATCGGGCTACATTGATGCACTCGGTCGTGAAGCAGCCGCCAAGGCCATTAACGAAGCCAAAAAACAGGTGGCCGAGCAGGAGCGAAACGGAGAAATTGGAAAAGCGGAAGCCGAACGAGAACAACGAATCCAGGTGGCGCAGGCCGATGCGGAAGCGGTCGAAGGGGAAAACGAGTCCGAGGTGCAGATTGCGGAGTCCAACTCGAAGCGACGTCAGAAAGAAGCCGAGGCCGAACGGCAGGCGCTTGCAGCGGAGAAAGTCAGCGAGGCCAAAGCCAAGCAGGAGGCGTACGTGGCCGAGAAAGAAGCGGAACAGGTGCGTGCCGAACGTGAGGAGGCCACGCAGCGCGCGGATACCGTCGTCCCCGCTCGTATCGAAAAGGAACGCATCGAAACCCTCGCGGAAGCGGATGCGGAAGAGGAACGACGCCATAAGCAGGGAGAAGCGGACGGGATTCAGGCCGTAATGGAAGCCCGGGCAAAGGGCCTCCTCGCCCAGCTCCGAAATAAAGGGAAGGGGTTCCGGTCGATCGTGCAATCCTGCCAGAACGACCCGCAACTTGCCACCACCATGATGATTGCCGAACAACTGCCTGATCTTGTTTCCGAACAGGTCAAAGCCATCTCCGAGATCGACTTTGATTCCGTGACGGTCTGGGAGAACGGAACCGGTGAAAACGGCAGGACAAGTACCGCCGATTTTCTGTCCGGCCTGGTTGGATCCCTTCCGCCCCTTCACGAATTGACCGAAAACGCAGGCATCGACCTTCCCGATTACCTCGGGTCCCTCCGACAGGGCGAACACGGAAAAGGAATGATGGATCCGGACCGGACGGAGGAAGGATTGAATACATCCGGGGAGACGAACTCGGGGGAGACGGCTACAACCGCCGGGAGGGAAGCCCATGAGACGGGATCGGAACCCCCGGAATCGGGCGACAGAGGGGAACTCCGAGCACTGGTTAAAGAATACCGGTCTCATCTAACGGACCTGTTACCGGAGGACGCGGAGGAGCTCACCGATGCTCAAATCACGAAGGCGGCGTCCCTGCTCGGTCGCTGGGCGAAACGGCTGTCAGACGAGTCCCTGGATTGGTATATGCAGGTCGACAACCAGGTCGAAGGTCCGGCGGCACTCGAAGAGATCCGGGAGGACCTCGAGGACAACCCTGGAACGTATATCAGTGCATCGCTGGAAGGGCCGTGGATTCCGTATAACGTGCTCGAAGAGGCATATCAGCGTCTGTAGATTCAAAAGGGGGGAAGGGTGGGGCGAATTACGTTTCCTGTACTTTTCGACTGCGTGAACGTATGAGTGACTCGGCTCGTGAAAGCACGGGGCTTCTGAATCCGGTGGATGAACCATCGAAGCGTCCATTCGGGGCACCGGGTTTTATGTATGCGTTCTTTACCACACTGGTGGCAGCGGGTCTTGCACTCGTGGCGAATTACGCACCTTCCGTTCCGTACGGCCTACAGGTCGTTCTTCTGTTCGTTGCGGCCGGTTTTTTTCTGGAAAGCCTGGCACTGATCTTTTTTGAGCCGAGCCTCATGATCGGGAATGGTATGGTTCATTACCGGGCGGATAAACCGTCGATCTGGCGGAACCCTCCCCGGTTGTTCCGATGGACCGGCCGGCGGGCCGACGAAGAAATCCCGCTGTCTTCGTTTGAGGAGGTCGAACTCGATTACACGCGCGTTCCATTTCCACTGCCTGTTTTCCCGTTCACCTGTTCCTTTTTTCAGATCAACCGCTGGATTCTCACGCTCCGGCGGTCCGACGGGACGTACTATTTGCTCGAGGTGGGTCCCGATCCCGTTTCCTTTCGGGACGTGGCTCACAGGGTCAGCGAGTATACGGAACTTCCGCTGCATCTTCCCTGGCTGTCCGGTCACGAACGGGACCAATCCGGGGTGCAAAAATGGATCGCGCCGGATGAAGGATCGATTGACGGGAACCAACTCAGGAACCGGTTGACGTCTTCGGAGCTCCCGGTGCGTGAGGAGGGGGGACGGGTGAAATTTTCCGTGAAAAATCGGATGAGTGCGCTCGGGAGAGGGGGCGGACTGATTGTGTTGCTCGTTTTTCTTTTTGCCGGAACCCTCGCCGTGTTTGCGGGGTTTCAGTACGACCCCCACAGTCCGGCGGGGTTGTTCTTTACGGTGATATGGATGGTGGGTGGGGTGATGACAGGGGTGCTGGGGTTGTTTCTTTCCGCACATTGTCTCAGTGCGGTGCAGTCCAGTCTCTGTCTGGATGACAGCGGCGTGAAGGTGGTGCATCCTCTGGGTGAGAGTT
>CAYXQY010000242.1:0-4962 GCA_964466525.1 uncultured Planctomycetia bacterium | reverse complement strand
TGGGGACCGTCCTCGAAGTGGGGGACGGAGTGGCCACGGTGCACGGACTCGAGGACGCCATGTACACGGAGCTGATCGAATTTCCGGGGGAAACGTACGCGATGGCGATGAACCTCAAAGAGGATTCCGTGGGTTGTGTGATCCTCGGGGACGATCGCCATATTTCCGAAGGGGACGAAGCAAAATGTACCGGACGAATTGTGCAGGTTCCGGTCGGTGAAGAACTGCTCGGACGCGTGGTCAATGCCATCGGACAGCCGATGGACGACAAAGGACCGATCACGTCGGATAACTACAAGCGGGTTGAGAGAAAAGCACCCGGTGTCGTGCAGCGGCAACCGGTGGATGAGCCGCTTCAGACCGGAATGAAAGCGGTTGACTCCATGATTCCGATCGGTCGGGGACAGCGCGAGCTGATTCTCGGGGACCGGCAGACCGGAAAAACGGCGATCGTGGTGGACACGATTCTGAACCAGAAAAACTCGGATGTAAAATGCATTTACGTGGCCATCGGTCAGAAAATGACCACCATTGCGTCCGTTCGAAACACACTTGAAGAACACGGGGCCATGGAATACACGACGATTGTCGCCGCGCCGGCCAGTGACCCGGCTCCGTTTCAATACATTGCCCCGTATGCCGGTACGGCAATGGGTGAATACTTCCGGGACAACGGGGAGCATGCGTTTGTTACGTACGATGACCTGTCCAAGCACGCCTGGGCGTACCGTCAGATCTCGTTGCTGCTGCGCCGTCCGCCCGGACGGGAGGCGTATCCGGGGGACATCTTCAACCTCCACTCCCGCCTGCTTGAACGGAGTGCAAAGATGAACGACGACCTTGGCGGGGGCTCACTGACCTCGATTCCGATCATCGAGACACAGGAAGGGGACGTGTCCGCTTACATTCCGACGAACGTGATATCCATTACGGACGGTCAGATTTACCTGGAACCGGAACTGTTTAACGAAGGGGTCCGACCGGCCATTAACGTCGGTCTGTCCGTGAGCCGTGTGGGTGGAGACGCACAGATTGGCGCGATGAAAGACGTCGCCGGTGATCTCCGACTGGAGCTCGCCCAGTTCCGGGAACTCGAGGCGTTTTCACAGTTCGAATCCGAGCTGGACGAAGCGACACGTGCCCGTCTTCAGCGTGGTCAGAAAATGGTCGAAACGCTTAAGCAGGACGAGAACGATCCGTTAACCGTGGAGGAACAGGTCGTTGTGATTTACGCCGCCACCGGTGGATTCCTTGCGGATATTCCGGTGGACCGTGTAACGGACTTCGAGGAACAGTACCTTGAAACCATTCACGAGGAGTACCCGGGTATTCTCAAAGAAATTGTGGACGAACAGGAACTGACGGAATCGATCGAGGAACAACTTGACAACGCCATTGAAAACATCAAAGAAGACTTCCTCGAAGACGTACCGGACGAGGAAATAGAGGAAGCCCGCCGCCTCGCACAGGTACAGCAGGAAGAAGACGAAGAAGAGGAGACGGAAGAGGAAGAAGAAGCACTTGCAGAAGCATAAATCGAGGTGCTCCCGTCAATTTCGATCATAACACGTTCTTAGTTATCCGGTTCAACGATGGGTCAGACGACACGACAGATACAGCGGCAGATCAAAGGGGTCAAGAACGTCAAACAGATCACCCATGCGATGGAGATGGTCTCCGCCGCCAAACTGAAACGCGTCGAACAGAAACTCGACGCAATCCGTCCCTACTGGAAACGGGTGCGGGAGATTTTCGGGCACCTGATTGACGTGCTGGAGGACCCGGAAAGCGAACTGCTGAAAAGCCGGGATCAGGTGAACCGGGTTGGTCTCATCGTCATCGCCGGCGAAAAAGGACTCTGCGGGAATTACAATGACAATGTGTTCAAGAAAACACGTAATTTCATCGATTCGTTTCCGGACGAGACCGAAACCGGGTTTATTGCAATTGGTAAAAAGACGAAGAACTGGCTACGGGATCGGGCGCATCCCGTGTACGAAACACAGACGGATCTCCCCACCGAACCCTCCTTCGAGCTCGCTAAAGGGATCTCGAACCTTGCTGAACAACGATTTCGCGACGGGACGTTTGACGAAGTGCACATCGTGTACACCGAATTCGAGAACGCGCTGAACCAGCATCCGAAAACGTTTCAGTTTCTACCGGTTCAGCCGGACGAACTGCTTGGGCGGGACGAGGAAGAGAAAGAGGTTGAAGAAGTAGAGCAACACACACCGGATATCGGGGATTACATTTTCGAGCCGGACCCGGATTCTCTTCTCGATGAGTTTTTGCCCCGATACGTGAACATGCTTTTTTATACGATTCTGATGGAATCCCTGTCGAGCGAACATGGCGCACGGATGGTGGCGATGCGGGATGCGACGGACAACGCCGAGGAGAAAATTGACGATCTCACCCACACTTATAACCAGGCCCGTCAGGAGACGATCACGCGTGAGCTGCTTGACATTGTAGGAGCGGTTAACGCACTTGAGGACGAGGACTAAGGAATCGGTCCAATTGTAGGTTCGAGAATTTTTTGAAAACAGATTCGTAACTCTTACTTTTACAGGATGCTGACATGACTGAAGAAACGCTTACAGAATCGGAAGAAGACGTGGATCAGTACGACGGGGACCCGGAATCCGTTGGAAAAGTTGTACAGGTACTCGGTAACGTCGTCGACGTGCAGTTCGAAACGGAGGATGACCTTCCGGAAATTTACGACTGTCTCGTGATTCAGGACGAGGAACAGGACATCGACCTTGAACTTGAGGTCGAACAGCACATCGGGGACCGAACGGTGCGTGCGATTGGCCTGGATTACACGGACGGCCTTGTTCGCGGGATGGAAGTCGAGAACACGGGTGAGCCGATCCAGATTCCGGTTGGACGTGAGACCCTGGGACGTCTGATTGACGTAACCGGACAACCGATTGACAACGCCGGACCGATTGATACGGATCAGCATTATCCGATTCACCGGGACTTTCCGTCGCTGGAGGAACAGGAACCGGCACCGAACCAGTTCGTCACTGGAATTAAGGTGTTTGACCTGTTGACCCCCTTTCCCAAAGGCGGAAAAATTGGCCTGTTCGGTGGTGCGGGTGTGGGAAAAACGGTTCTCGTGTATGAGCTCATTCGAAACATTGCCATCGAGCACGGCGGATTCTCTGTCTTTTCCGGTGTAGGCGAACGGACCCGTGAAGGGAACGACCTCTGGCTGGAGATGCAGGAACACGGGATTCTGGACAAAACGGCACTCTGCTTCGGCCAGATGAACGAACCGCCGGGTTGTCGTTTTCGAATCGGGCTGACCGGTGTGACCATTGCCGAATATTTCCGTGAAATGGAAGGCCAGGACGTGCTGTTTTTCATGGACAACGTCTTCCGCTTCGTACAGGCCGGACAGGAGGTTTCTGCACTTCTCGGACGGATGCCCTCCGCCGTGGGATATCAGCCCACGCTTGCTGAGGACATGGCCAACCTGCAGGAACGCATTACAAGCACAACAAAAGGATCGATCACCTCGATTCAGGCCATTTACGTCCCCGCCGACGACATCACGGACCCGGCACCGGCAACCACCTTCGCTCACCTCGATGCAACGGTCGTTCTGGAACGAGACATGGCGGAAAAAGCGCTTTACCCGGCCGTCAACCCGCTGCGTTCCAACTCCAAGCTGCTCGACCCTCGTGTACTCGGTGAGGAACACGTGAAAGTGGCACAGGAAGTGCGGGAAATTCTGCAGCGTTACGAAGACCTGCAGGATATTATCGCCATTCTGGGCATGTCCGAGTTGTCGGAGGAAGACCGTCGTACGGTGGAACGAGCACGCCGCATCCAGAACTTCCTCACCCAGCCGTTTCACGTGGCCGAGAAGTTTACCGGGACACCCGGAGCGTTCACGGACGTCGAAGAAACGGTCAAGGGGTTTAAACAGATCGTGAACGGCGAACATGATGATGTGCCTGAGGATGCATTTTACATGGTCGGAAACATTGAAGACGCACTGAAGAAAGCAGAGGAAATGGACTGATGTCCAAAAAGACGTTTCAACTGGAAATCATTACGCCCGAGGAGGAGATGTTCTCCGCATCCATCTATTCCCTCCGGGTACCGGCACACAACGGGAACCTCGGGGTGCTTCCCGGGCACGCGCCGATGCTTGCCTCCCTCAACCCGGGTGTTGTTCGGGTGCGCCGCTCCGAGGATTCCCAGGAGACGGAATACTTTTCGATCACCGGCGGATTCATTGACGTCAGTCCGGAACGAACGATTATTCTTGCCGACGCCTGTGAGCGGCCCCGGATGTTAGATCTCGATCGAGCGCGGGAGGCGTACATCCGGGCGTTTAACAGGTTGCACCAGGAAGGGGTGGATGACGTGGATCGTGAACGGGCAGAAGATGCCCTGCAGCGAGCCCGTGCAAGGCTGAAGACCGCACAGGAGGCGGGGAAGGACGTACAGATTCCGGACATGCTGGATTAGCCTGGAATCATTTAAAGTTATTCCTTCTTCGTGCTTTCCTCAAATACATCGGTTTCCCACACCTCCCGTTTCCTTTATTTCAGCAGTCCCCTTGATCCCTGTTCGCCGGGAAAACATGGTCCGAGTTTGTGGAGATAGGGGATTCGAACGATCAAATCAGCCTATGACACGTGGATCATGGCACGCATGATAAGTGGTCAAATAATCCGTGGTGAATGAGAAATAATTTATTCGAATACGAACGCGTGTATGTTTTCGTTTCCGTGGTGCCACGGATTGGTGATCAATTATCATGTTTTTCGATCATTTCGTGATGTTTACAGTCTGATCATAATACAAATTGCATAGAGCGTTTCACCTATGAAATAAAAATCAAGCGTAGACCACTCCCATATCCCCCCGAGCACTTCATTTTGAGGGTCGCGTTGATTCCAGAGCAATGTTCTGGTCCACCTTATGACCGGGCTG
>CAYXQY010000241.1:0-4995 GCA_964466525.1 uncultured Planctomycetia bacterium | reverse complement strand
TAACCGCTGGATGAGATACTGAAGGAGCAATCCTTCCTAGAGTAACTCAGGCATTCTTGCCTGTGAACAAAATGAACCACAGACAAAAATGTCTGTGTCACATTCCTTATCCTACATCATGCACATGAAATTAATGCTTAAAATGAATTCTCAATGAGAGATACCCCAACCAGGATAACCCACAACTATTGTAAAGCCTCCCTGTACATGCCCTTTAATTATGGACATTTGTCACGGATCATGAGAAGTCCACGAACTGCGAAACCCCGTTTCAACTTCCTGCGCTACGGATTCCTCGGCCCCGTCACCGGCGCGCTGGGCGACAGGGACCTACTATATGCTCTGGATTATTGTCACGAAGGGAGGCCATACAGGCATGCGAAATTAATACCGCTAACCTGAAAGCAGATAGGCGTCTCATTGGGATACACTGGGAATGCCGATGATACTCAGCATATAATAATCTGCAACTTAAGGTTTATCTGCGGGAAATTTGGTTCAAGCGAGGACGTGGCAGCATGTAGAGCGATGGTCTGTACGAGGTCTCTCTCGTTAAGTCGGCGGGCGATCCCAACGAGTTAGTCTGGGGAGGAGGAAGCCGGTATCGCAGACAACTCACAGCACGTTATCTACCGCGGGTAGGATAATCCTATCCACGAAATCTTATACGAACCCGAACTCGGCTACCAAACATGGCAGCTTCTTGATTTGATGGCTCTTACCGGTTCACCCCCGCGCTGGGAACGCCAACCTGTTACTCCTAAAGTGGGGAGAGGGTCTCGTTGATGCCGCTCCGGTAAATCGAAGGGAGACCCCGCCGGATATACTTGGGGCCTCGACGATACCCTGCTCGTCATTTATCGCTGGGTGGACGAACGGATCCACGAGCTATGATCAACCAAGAACGGGCCTGGATGGAAGACTTTCCGGCAAGTAGAAACCCGGATCACCCTCCGTACCGGAATGGGATGAGTACGGGTCCACCATGCAGCCACTCGTCACCACCGTGTTCATGGTTGTGGTGGAAATGGCTGCAGTACCAGAGCACATTGTCCTCGCGTCGGATATTCTCGCCGTCAACATACTGGCTGATCCCCGATACGCTGCCGGTGCCCACACCCGATCCCGTGATAGCTGAATTCTGCCCGTGGCGGCCGTTTTCATCCTCCGACCATTTAAATCGCATGGCCCAGAGATCGTATGGGGCAAACGATGTGGAGGGGCCGTCATGGTGACCCGGAATAACCATGTATCCCGGACCGGTTCCTCCCTCATCCATTATTGCCCAGCATCGGTTGGTGGTATTCTGCTTTGTTCGTTTCGCCTCCTTGTCGAAGTGCGACCAGCCGGGCCCCCAACCCTGGTTACCAGAATTTCTGTTGTATTCGAAGACGGTTTCGTTGGCAGCTCCCTCGATATCGAAGTCCATTCTCCAGTATGCGTGGTGCCTGTGGTCTTCATGGCGCTGCAGGCCGGCGCTGTAGACGCGGGGCTCGATGGTCCCGTCGTCCCAGAGACTCCACTCCTGGTGGATGCGGTAGTTACCGATTCTGAAGAAGGATGAAAGCGCAAGTCCCCGTTTATTCCCGTCGTAGATCGTTTCGACGCCAACCAGGTTGTTTCCGGGCACCCGGCTGTGGGTCTCGGCGGACTGGGCGTTAAGCGGATCCTTGTAGCGGGTACCGCTCTGGGGATAGTAGTGCGTACGGAAGATTGGAAGGCTGGCCTTCCAGAAAACCTTCTTCCCCCGATAATACACCTGTCTTATGGCAAGGCCATCCTCGTCGGGTGCATCGGACAGTACCCAGTCCATGTTCCAGATGGGATTTGAATTGTTGGGCCATTGAATTGATCCTGATTCTGACATGATCTGCTCTGTCTAATTGATGTTACTATTAAGCGGTTCGCTCATTGAATGGTGAAACAAGGGCGGTACAGCGGGGCAGGTGATCGCGGTTCAACGCACCGGACCGGCCTCGACTACGGTCTCGTTGGTCAGGTCGACCAGCGCATAGAACCGGGGACCCCGTTCACCGGGCATCCGAAAACGGACATCCAGCCGGCGCCGCCCGGTATCCTCTACATCCCCGCCGGGCCTGACTCCAAGATAGTTTCCGATCGGGGAGGTGATCCTTTCAGGGATATCAATACGATTCAGCACATTGACAACGCTCCTGATTTCTTCTTCTGAAATGTCCTCTTCGCTTGCGTTTTCTCCGGCATTTGGAAGATGGGAATAGTCCCTCAGCACACCGGCTTCCATCTCCGATACGCCAGTATCGGCCAGCTCCTCACTTTCCCTGGCCAGCTGCACGGCCTTCTCGGCCTCTTCAACAGTCGGGGGAGGCAGGTAGGTGGTTTGGTCTATGGAGGTAACCTCGTATTCGTCTGTGCCCTCAAGCCGGATTACCAGCGATGTATCTGCGTCGTAATTGTACGCGAGCACTTCGACGAAAGATGCGCTCCCGTTCTTGGGAGGGTGGTTGCGAAGACTCGCTCCAATAATGGTATGACGCTGTCCTTCCAGCACCTGATGGATCCGTTCACTGTTTTTTATCACCTCCATAATCTCCCTGCGATCGTTTTCATCCAGGACGTATTTTTGTTCCGTCTCGCCCGAATCGAAGGGTTCGCGTTCCACGATATCATCGCGGAACTCTGGTTGTGCCTGGTCGGTAAAACGCCACTCCTCCGGTGGATACGTATTGCGGACCGGAAGGTCGAGGGGCGGAGAGGGAAGAGAAAGTTGATCTTCCAGAATGTAACTCCCGCTGTCCAGCGGAGGTTCCAGAAAATCGCTCGGGATATTCAGGTCTGAATTTGCCATAACCGTTGGTCTGTCATGTAGGAAATTTGTTTTCTCGAAGGAAGAAAAAGAAAGGAAGACCCGAGGAAGGCACATCCCTCTTTATTCGTCATCTCATATGTTTTATACCACCTCTTGTCTTTTTTTTCAAGTGACCTTTCCGAAAGTAACATAGGCATCAGGAATTCCTCATGAGGGTGAAGGCTGAAAATTTCTGGGGATACCGGAGTAGTAATAAAAAAGAGAAAATGAAAAGGTAAAAACTTTCTGGATTTCCCCACCACGTTCAATTCGCCTTCTGCTTCTTTTCACGTCCTATTCCCCCTGAAAATTAAACAAAACACCCCATAAATACCGATTTTCGGGATTTAGGGGACTATGGAGACACCTGCCTGGAGACCTTTTTCTCTTTTTCTTTTGGATTCTCGTTGCCTGTACTATCCATCGTCTGTTAGGCCGCAGGTCACGGCCGCGGCATGGAACTTGACCCGAAAATTCGCACCAGGGGAGTATGTGGATTTTCATCTCCTCAGGAACGAAAATTCACACTCTATTTCAAACTGAGGAGGAACCATGACAAAACGATATTCAGTATCTGGCAAATCGAAAGTGGTACTGGAAGTACTTGAGGGAGATCGAAGTATCCCGGAGGTTTCTCGTGAGTATGATATACATCCGAACACCGTCCGAAATTGGATGAGCACGTTTAAATCCAATGCTTCACAAGTGTTTGATCAGGACGGGGAAATCAAAGAACTCAAGCAGGAGATTCGAGAACTCCGGGAGTTGCTCGGGACGAAGGAACGTGAGATTGCCCTCTTAAAAAAATTCTTGGGACAGCCGAATAACCCGCGGAGAAAGTGATGATGACCGAAGAGTTTTAGGAAGAATTTGGTCTGAACCGGACGCTGTCCGTGCTTGATCTACCCAAAACAGTTGGTACTACTGGCAGAATGAGAAAGTGGACTGAGAAGAACGATACGAGGAACCCAGAGAGCGAATCGAGGAGATTATTGACGATCACCCTGAATATGGACGCCCCCGAATCACACCGGAGTACAAGGATCGTCATGGAGTGATTACCCACAAAGTGGTTGGCAAGATTCTTCGTATGAACTGGGATCTCAGGCTGAAGCAGAATGCCCGGAAAACGGGAAAAGTGCCGTAGAAGAGGTGATTGAAGAGACTGGAGAGGAGGTCAACCTGGTGCAAAAGAGGCTCGATCAGGATCGTCAGGTCGACCTGTTCGAGATCGTCTATACCGACTTCACCGAAATCGAATATGCGAATGATCGACGAAAGGTGAAGCTGATGCCGACAATCGGGGACATGCGTCAAAACTCATTCTGGGATGGTCCGTGGCAAAACAAAGAGGAAGAGAGGTTGCGCTTTGTGCATGGGAGAATGCCAAACGAACCCTCTCCGGACGTCGGGTCAGTCCGGAAGGGATAATCAACCATCACGACCGGGATTCGGTGTACAAGTCAGGGGAATGGATCAGCAAGGTGTTCCTGGAAGATGAAGCACAAATTTCATTCACGCTCCGAGGAGCGAAGGACAACCCGTACATGGAATCATTTAACGGACACTTTAAAGAACCAAACGAGTCGTTGTTTGCAGTAGAGGAAACAATTGAAGAGCTGGTTGAAATCACAGAGGGCCGAGTGCAATATTGGAATGAGGAGAGAAGGCATTCAAGTCTGGGACAAATGTCGCCAAAGGAGTTTATTCAGCAGGAAAGAGACAACGAAAAGTCTTGAATTCGTCGTCATTCACCCCCTCGATATCGAGGGGGTGAATGGGTTCCTGAGGTCACAAAATCAACAGGCCCCTCTGGGGCAAAAAATCGGGACAGGCTCCTTCAACTGTTGTTTAGCCTACGAAAATATGATGGGATAAGCAACGTGCACAACAGTGAAATGTATATATTCAGCAACACTGATCATGGTGGAATCGATACAGAACATGCTGGAAAAACTTCAAAAGGTAGAGGCCCTTGTGGACGAGGGGTAACCGACGGTGAACAGGCTGCTGCTGAAAAAGCCCATGAACGCCTCATGGAGCAACTTGAGCGTTTACAGCAGAAAGGAATCCCCCGGAAGAAATGAAATTTACCTTTCAGGACCCGTGGGGACACCGATTGTTCATGGCCATCTGCCGGTATTATGACCTGCAGCCGTATCGGTACA
>CAYXQY010000240.1:0-5050 GCA_964466525.1 uncultured Planctomycetia bacterium | reverse complement strand
TTTCTGAGCGGCTTCCGTTCGATGCTGTGCTTCAATGATACAGAAAACCCGCTTTTCGAAGTGAGGGTTTCCCACCGGCGTTTTGTACACGCAGCCCGGACAGGTTCCTTCTGAAAGAAGTTGCTTGCTGAACCGCTCACGGACCCCGCTTTAATCGGATGTGTCGCCCGGTTCGCAGACCCTTTATCCGTCAAGGAGTTACCGGCTTTTCGTAATCACGGACGACCCTCGACGACGTAACCCGACCTGACCGTTTTCGGATAGGTCTGACCCCTTCAGGTTTATCGATATCAAGCTGTTCATCAGCGGATCATCAACATCAGAAGATCCGCATTCAAACCGGTATTCGGAATTATCCGTCTTCGGACGGTTCGACCTGCTCCTTACCGACAGCTTTCGTCCCTGCAGGAACTTTTGGTGCTCGCAGGCGGCCCAGTTCAATCGGAAGGGCCACGCGAATCAGGACGGTAAGAATGGCCAGGCCCATCGCCCAGATGCCTGCGGTCACCCCGATTTCTACCCAGGTCGGCGTGTACTCCACGATCTCGCCGAGTGGAGAGGGAATAAAACCCGGCACGATCAATCCCATGCCCTTGTCAATCCAGATCGACACGAACATCACGACACAGGTGGGATACAGAATCAACCGGTTTCTGCGGAGGGGATGGATGGAGAGCACGAGCGTGGCGAGGACGTTCAGGCCGATCGACGTCCAGATCCAGGGCACCAGCGCACTGTGTCCTTCCAGGCCGAAAAACAGGTACTGCGCGCTCTCCCCGTGACCGGTAGGCCAGTAAAATTCCGTGTAAATTTCTGAAGCGAGCATCACGAGGTTCACCTGCGCGGCGACGGTGGTGATGAGCGCGAGTTTGTCTTCGGTCTGTTTGCGAACGTGGTAATCCGAAAGACGCTTGATTACGGCGATGATCAGAATGATCAGCGCCGTCCCGCTGGCGAACGCTGAGGCAAGAAATCGTGGTCCCAGCAACGCATTGTGCCAGAACGGTCGTGCGGGCAGTCCTCCGTACAGGAACGCGGTGACGAGGTGAATGCTGACGGCCCAGAAGACCGACAGAAACACAAACGGCTCGTACAGAGTCCGGCTCGGAGAACGACCCCTGTAGTGACTGAAAAGCACGTAAAACGGGATGCCGAGGTTCAGCAAAAGATAACCGTTCAGAACGATAATGTCCCAGGTCAACATGGATTCCGGAAAGTGAAAATACCCGATCACCGGAATAAGGTGCCAGGCATTGAGCGGGCTACCCAGGTCCACCGTCACAAATGCGAGGCACATGACGAGTGCGGAAACGGCCACGCCCTCCCCCATCAGAACGGCTTTCTTGAAATCCACGTCGTGCAGCACGTACGCCGGCATCACCACCATCACCGACGCGGCGGCGACCCCCACGAGAAACGTAAAATTGGAAATGTATAACCCCCAGCTGACATGGTCGTTCATTCCGGTGACGGCGAGGCCCTCGCGGAACTGAATGGAGTACGCGTACAACCCGAGGATCATAACAAACGTCAGGGTCGCCATCCACAGGTGATACACCCAGTTTCCCCAAACGGCCGCACGGAGGGCGTCCCGCAGGAAAAAGTACAAATTTTCAATAGTTTTGACCATGTTTATTTACCAAACAACAACGTCACAATCGAACCATCCGCGGCCGGCACGTTCACATCTCGTCGACATGTCATGTCTGCCTCCTCGACACGCTATCACGATTTTCACACTTTTCACAACCTTAAAAACATGTTGGTTCCGAAGGGGTCAATCGGTCCGAAACGGACCCCTCCGTCAACGTCGGGGCTCTGTATAAATTCACACGTTTTTTTACGTTTTTCACGACCTCTCCTGATCACCCAACTACCTAATCCATGTAATACCAGAATTTCGGTTCCGTGTTCAGGTCCTCTTTCAGTCGAAAGACGTTCTTGTTTTCAAGCACGTATCGAATTACGCTGTTCGGGTCCAGGAGGTTGCCGAACACACGGGCACCGGTCGGACATGCTTCCACGCAGGCGGGAACCCGCCCGTGCCGTGTGCGCTGGATACAGAACGTGCATTTTTCCATCACTCCTTCTGGCCGGATGCGGTTGCCCAGGTAGTGCTGGTCGGTGTTGACCTCTTCCTTCGGAATCTCCGGTTCCTGCCAGTTAAACCGGCGTGCCCAGTAGGGGCAGGCCGCCTGACAGTAGCGGCACCCGATGCACCAGTCGTAGTCCACGACGACGATTCCGTCCGGTTCCTTCCACGTGGCGCCCACCGGACAGACCTCGACACACGGGGGGTTCTCACACTGGTAGCACTGTGTGCCGATGTAGAAATGTCCCTCGGCCGGCACCTGATGGTAAAACGAACCGTTGCCTCCCTCAATCGTCAGGTTGCTCTGTTTTTCCTTTTCGAAAATCCGGATGTACTGCATGTCACTGTTGCGGTCAAGGTTGTTTTCCTCGATACAGCCTCGAACACATTCCCGGTACCCCTCACATTTCGAAACATTGAACGCGTATCCGTACAGGACGCCCGGAATGGCCTCCCTGCCGCTGATGGACGTGCTAACGTCCCGTTCTTTGCTGTATCGTTTCTCAAGGCGTTCGATGCGCCGACGTTTTTCGGTTCCGGTCATGAGGCGATAATTTTCCTCGAAAAACGCGCTGTCGTTCGCCGCTCGATTGTCGGGGCCGCCGCCGAAAAGCGAGAGCGAACCCATGCCGGCCGCCGCGCCTCCGGCGGCTGCAGCGGCGGCCCCCATGGATTTCATCGCCTCACGACGCGTCATGCCCGTTTCCTGTCCGCAGGAGCTGTTCCCGTTCGTTCCGGCTCCCGTGTGAATAGCCGGGGTTCCGGTGCTGCCGTTCTCTTCGGACGACCCGGAGTCCGGTCCACAGCTCGAACACGAAGAGACCATGGAAACCGGACAGCTTCCGCATCCGGCGCCCGACGTGTTGTTCGATCTGGAGTGCTTTTGCATTGTTCCATTTTCCGATAAAGGTGAAACGTACAGGGATCAATCTCCTGCATTTCGGTCCGGCAAGGACGGATAGGTGGCCGGCCAGCGTTTTTTGAACGAGGGGTCATGCGGATCATGACAGGTGGTGCAGTTATATCGCACAGGTTGATCGTTCCACTGCCAGAACCGGTACTGTTTTCCGTGTGATCCCCCTTTCCAGTCCCGCACCTGTTGGCCGTGACAGTTCCCGCACAACCGATCGGGCCGGTCAAACGACACGGATGACCCACCGGGGGTGCGGAGTTGATTCTGCGGTTCATTTCCGTGACAGGTGCCACAGTCCATCTCCTCCGCCTCCCCGTGATTGAGGGACTGTTTCCAGTGCGCCCGTCGATTGACCGGATTCAGTTCCTCCGACGGTCTGATCTTCTGGTCCGAAACGTGACAGCCGGAGCATGGATACCGCTCAAGCTGATCCGTCCGGGCAAGCGCACGGAAGGAACGGTCGTCCTGAACGTCCACCGGTACCGTCTCCGGGAGGTCGCGCTTTGTTTGATCTGACTGCTTCGTCTCCGTGGTGTCGCTCCGATGGACCTGCTGTTCACGCACCCGGTCCAGGACGGTTCCGTGATGGTCCCCGTCATCGCAGCCGACGATAAGGCCAATGAACGGAATTACCCCGATCAGGTACGCGAATTTCGAATCCAGCGTAGTGTTGTTCATCATTTGTCCCGGCTCCATGTTTGATCCGTGTTTCTGGGTTGATGGCATTGCCGGCAATTCGAGAGGTGTGCGTGGTCGGAGCGGAGGGACTGTACGGCACCGGGTCCGGCATGACAGGAGGCGCAGAAGGATCGGTTCTGGAGGTCGTGCGGAATCTGCGGTGGTGCGGTGGGTATTGTTCGCTGGTTGGTCTCCGGTGGGGAAACGGTTTTCCAGTTGCTCTGACGAAACGGTGCCTCCGTGTTGACCGGGGTGTGGCACTGCGTGCAATTCTTGAATTCATCCCGAAGGTGCGGGGAGACCGGCGCAAACGCCTCGAACTTCTCGCTGTACCCGCCCTCCCCGTGGCAGGACAGACAATTTTCGTCCGCAACCCGCTCGTTTTCCGTTAATTTGTGGGGTATAACGGGAGGTGCACCGGGATACGCACGGCGACGGATGTAGTCCCAGATGGTACGTTTACTTTTTTTGATTGATTTCGACCAGGGAGCATCCTCCTCGGAAGCCAGCGGTCCCTTCTGCTGTAGAAGCGAGTCCCCGTCGGCGTCTTTCGCCTGAAAACCTTCCGGTTCGGACCCGGTCTGTTCCGGTCCGGAACGCACGAGCCGATCAAATAGCAGGAAGGTCACGGCGACCGCAACGATAAAACACGCAATTCCGATCATGCGCAGTTTTTCCTGTTTTTTCATGGTTTCTCAACGCGAACGGCGCATTTCTTGTAATCGGGTTGTTTGGAAAGAGGACAGTACGCGTCCAGGGTCAGCTCGTTGATGAGTTTGCTTTCCTCGAAAAACGGAACGAATACGGATCCTCGATCCGGTCGACCCCGCTCATTGATGGACGCCGGCAGAACGATTTCACCCCGGCGACTGACGAGTCTCACCGGATCGTCGTTACGGATGTCGAACTGTTCTGCATCGTCCGGGTGCAGTTCAACGAACGCCTGCGGTACGGACTGATGAAGGGAGGGAACCCGCCGGGTCATCGATCCCGTGTGCCAGTGTTCCAGCACGCGGCCGGTCGTCAACCAGAACGGATACTCCTCGTCGGGTGCCTCCGCGGGTGGCTCGTACGGGCGAAACCAAAGGTCGGCACGGTGGTCCGATTTGCCGTAGAAGTCGAATTTCCCGTTCCCGGAGGCGGCGGGATCTCGATTTACGTTGTACCGCCACTTCGTCGATGAACCATTTACGAACGGCCAAATGATCCCCGGGTTTTCCCGGAGTTCCTCGTAGGGCGCCATGCGGTGTTTGTCGTTATCGTGGAACTGGATGTATTCCTGCCAGATTCTTTTGATGTGTTCTTCTTTGTCCCAGGGAAACAGGTCGTCAAATCCCATGCGGCGAGCCACTTCGATCATCTGCCAC
>CAYXQY010000239.1:0-5076 GCA_964466525.1 uncultured Planctomycetia bacterium | reverse complement strand
TGCAGATGTTTCGAATTGGAGTGAACCGGAATACGGATCACCTGTACAGGACGGACATCTCAAAAATCACCATTTATCGAGACACAATTCCGGTGAACAAACTGCACAGCGCAGGACCGTTCGGTACTGATCCGAAGTAATAAAATCTGAAATCAATTCGATCAATATCCGAACGGGCAACCGTTCCGTACACACGGAACGACGTCATTCATACCGGGCACGTAATTTTGTCCGCAGGGGAAACACGCATACGGCAACATGATAGAAATGAAAGAATGTCCCGTTCCCCGGGACGTATAGAACCCCGCTCAGACCAGTGCGGTCAATTCCGCGAGCGCACGTCGCTCTTGACCCTCCGGGCCGTATAGAAACGGTATTAACATGTGTGGCTCCAGTCGCCTCTGGACTTGATGTGCCTTGGACCGGGTCGCCGCTAAACGCAGATCAGGGGGTCAGTACTTCTGTCCCGTTCATGTAGGGAACCACAGGGGCGGGAAGGACCACCCGCCCATCTTCCCGCTGATGCTGTTCAAGCAGGGCGATCACCGTGCGGGCCAGGGCGACACCGGAACCGTTCAGTGTATGCGGGTACTGCAGGTCCCCGTTCTCGTCTCGATAGCGCATGTTACACCGTCTTGCCTGAAAATCCGAACAGGTGCTCAGGGACGACACTTCCAACCACCGGTCCTCGCCCGGGGCATATACCTCAAGGTCAACCGTGCGCCGGGCGGCAAACGACAGATCCCCCGCGCAGAGTTCAAGCCGTCGATACGTCAGGTCAAGGGCCTCCAGGACCTGTTCAGCCTGTGAGATCATCGACGAAAGGGCGTCATCGGCCTGCTCCGGCGTGCAGACCTGAATGAGTTCAACTTTCTGAAACTGGTGCACACGGTTCATGCCACGTGTGTCCGTCCCGGCCGCCCCCGCCTCACGGCGGAAACAGGCCGTCCCGGCGGTGTACCGGAGGGGAAGATCCTCCTCGTCAAGTATTTCCTCCCGGTGCAGGTTGATTAGGGGAACCTCACTTGTCGGAATCAGAAACAATTCATCCTTGTCCGTCCGGTACATGTCCCGCCGGAGCTTGGGAAGCTGCCCGGTGCCTTCCAGCACCTCGGGGCGGTTCAGGTAGGGCACCTGAATTTCACGGTATCCGTTCTGATTCGTGTGTCGATCGAGCATCCAGTTCAGCAGCGCACGCTCCAGTTGCGCTCCCTGTCCCTTGAGCACGTAAAACCCGCTTCCCGCAAGCCGGGCCGCTCGCTCGATGTCAAGGAGGCCCAGATCCTCGCCGAGTTCCCAGTGAGGGGCCGGATCAAACGCAAACGTCCGCGGTTCTCCCCCTTCTTTGACAACCTCGTTGTCCGACTCCTCCGTTCCTTCAGGCACGTCCGGTGCCGGCAGGTTCGGAATCCACTTCAACCGGGATTCCAACCGGGTTTCGAGCTCGGATAGTTCGTCCTCGCCCTCACTGATCTCCTCCGAGAGCTCGGACAGCTCCTTGATCAGGTCCGAAGCGTCCTTTCCCGCCTGCTTGAGTTCGCCGACACGTTCGGACCCCTCGTTTCGTTTCTGCCGCTTCTGATCCAGTTCATGCTGCAGCGAACGCCGTTGTTCGTCAATCTCGAGGATTTCCTCCACATCCACCTCTTCGCCCTTCGCTTTCGCCGCGGCCCGCACCCGTTCCGGATGTTCCCGGACATAATCCAGGGCTATCATCAGTACACCTCAACGAGAAGCCGATCCTTTTTCGGCTTCAATTTTTTGAGCCGGTCATCACGGTCGGAGATTTCGGAAAAATCCAGTTCTTTCAACTCCTCCGGAATCTCCCTGAAATACGCCGTGCATCCATTTTCGAGCAGCACCCGGTAGAGCCCGGTTTCCATCCCTTTCAATCCGCAGATGTAGAACAGTGTGCTCTCGTCATTCAGCAGAGAAACAAATTGATCCCAGCGATCCTGCAGACGGCGCTGAACGTACATCTTTTCACCGTCGTCCGTGGTTTGCTCGCGGCTGACCGCCAGGTGCAGGTGAAAATTGTCCCTCTTCTCAGCGTAGGATCGAAACAGGTCCTCGTAAAGGATATCCGTGCTGTACGGAGTGCCAAAAATCAGGTGAATCTCCTGTTTGATGCCCGCCTCAAGAAGCTCCATGACCATGCCCCGGAAGGGAGCGATGCCCGTACCGGTCGCCACGAATACGTACTGGTGATCGTTGATCTCGTTATCGTCCGGAAGGACGAAGTGTTTACCGGTAGGGCCCGTCAGCTTCACCGTGTCCCCCACCTGCGTATCACAGAGGTAATTTGACGCAACGCCCAGGAACAGCTCGTTTGTCTCCCGGTGCTCGTCCACGACGCGCTTGACGGTGGTGGAAATGGTTTTTGCCTTTCCGTCATCCCCCCAGAAAGGAGCGGCAATCGAATAGAGCCGCAGCTTGTGGTCCTCGGATCGGATCGTGAGTTTGTTGTAATCCTGGTACTGCTCCCAGTCGGGAAGCACCCCGAACGCCTGACCGGCGTCGAAATTCCCCTCCAGACGAGTACCGGCGACGTTCAGCGTGACGTGACGGCAGAAATTTGGGCTGGAGGCGTCGACAATCGATCGGTTCTCGACGACTTCCCCGACGACGGGATCGTTC
Organism: uncultured Planctomycetia bacterium; assembly: GCA_964466525.1. Taxonomy (GTDB): domain Bacteria; phylum Planctomycetota; class MHYJ01; order CAYXQY01; family CAYXQY01; genus CAYXQY01. Next base: position 2,439 of record CAYXQY010000239.1, on the reverse strand, counting down.
GGCCGGGCGAGGTTGGCGTTGAGCTCCCGTTGAACTTCCATTTTTGCTCCGTTAAATCGTTCGCAAGAATTGGTAGAATTAGGGAAAAAGTATATGGAATCAGTCACGTGTTTTCAAAAAATCCGATGGAACTGTGGTTTCTCTTCTCGCTCCTGTGTGCGGTGTTTTACGGGGGACATTCCGCGCTGGTTAAACGGGTCATGGGGCGTGTTCACTTTTTCCTGATCACCTGGGCGAGCGCGCTGTTCGGGTTGCCAATTCTCCTGCTCGCTCTCTCTTTCATGGGGCTTCCGGAGATACAATCCGGGTTCTACGGGTATTTCCTGATCAGCCTCGTGATAAACTTCCTGACGTGGCCGCTGTTTGTTCTGGCCATCCGGGAATCGGACCTTTCGCTGGTCATGCCGCTGCTCGCGTTCACACCGGTGTTTATCCTGGGTGTTGAATTTCTGCTACGGGATCGGGTGCCCGCGGCAACGGGGATCACCGGCATTCTCTTGATCGTTTCCGGCGCGTATGTGCTCAACCTGAACACGTCACACAGAAACCCCCTGTCCCCCCTCCTGTCGTTGTTTAAAAACCGGGGAGCAATGTACATGCTCCTCGTATCTGGCCTCTGGAGCATTTCAGCAACGATCGAGTATTTTACCGTCTCGCATTCCAGCGCTTTCTTCTATCCCACCCTGCTGAACGGATCACTGGCTATTCTCTTCACCCCGTTTCTTTACGTCTTCATGGACGAACCGCTTCACGACGTAGCCTCCGATAAGAATTGGCTCTGGCTCGGCGGGGTCGGTGCGTTCTGGGCGATCATGGTCCTTTTCCAGATGATGGCACTGACCACCACGGAATTTGTGAATTACGTCATCTCCATTAAACGAGCGGGCATGATCTTCAGTGTGTTCATCGGTTGGCTGTACTTTTCCGAGAAAAACATCCTGTTTCGAAGCATCGGAGCCGTGATCATGCTGATCGGCGTCTGTTTCATCCGGCTCGGATAAATCAATTTGCGGATCGTAACGGCTGACGTCCGTCCGTTGATTCCCGTACCGGAGGATGACCATCGAGCGCAACCCGTGAACGGCTCAAACCGGCTGAACGGGATCAGTCGGCTTCAAATATTTCATGCGGCCACCGCTGGTTCCATTACAATCGTGACGGCAATCGAACGAATCATTTTTCAGGCCAACTCTCTCGTTCAATATTATATTTTTATGTCGGACATCAGGGGTTCGGGAAGTATTTTTCTCCATTCCAGACAGGCGGAGTCCTTTTCTTACTTTGCGGCTTCGATATTCCTCGGCTTAATCGGCTGGATACTCGTAAAAAAATGTGCTGAATTTACCAATTTCATTCATACACAGTAAGTGGTCAAAAACCGTGGGGGCATCGGTTGAGGTGGTTGTGAGAAAAGTGTAACACAGACATTCCTGTCTGTGGAACAAGAACAAGGAGATTTTCACAGGCAAGAATGCCTGTGATATTTTTATCACTGATTTTTGACCACTTACCATACACATCAAAAATAGAGTCAGTGAAAGCAATAGTCAACTACTGAAGAATCCTTGTTCCGTCCGTATGAACAAATTTCCTGCGGAAGTGTCGTGATTTCGCAGCCAATACCGTGAAGGATCAGGTCGTGCTAAGGGACCGATAGACAATTAAGAATTAGATGTTTATGAATAACGGTAGAGGAGTAAGCTCAGGAACGTTCTATCCGTTTGAGAGCAATTCTGCGTAATTTGTTATGCAATCCCGATTGGAACCCAGGTGTTTTTTTCAGCTCCATTCAGACATGGTGCAGGATTTATGTGCAGAACACCTTGAAAAAAATGAATATTAAGCTTATAAGAAAAGAACCAGTGGATTTTTACACCAGACTGATGTCTGTAATGAGCATGTTTTATGCTAAATTCGCACACCTGCCCTCCTTCTCACATGCTTTTCTTAGCTCTCTGCTCCTGATTGGGGGGGCTTTATCTCCCGCCTATGCACCCCCTTCAGGCAACGGTGGATCCCACCGTAAACGGGCGTCAAACTGCAACTATGAACCCTCCCCGGAAACCGGCAAAACAGTGGTCAATTCCCCCCCCACCTCCGTTCCCGGCAACAGGGTAGTGTCGAGTTTTCCGGAAGGTCGTAAGCTGCAGGAACAGGAGGCAACGCTGGAGACCGCTATGCGAGAAAAAAGAACGCCTCAGCTCCAGCAGAAAGACAAGTGTGAAAAAATTTTAAGCGGTGGATTCCCGGATGTCCTGGCGGATGGAGTGGATACGACTGTCGTCGGAACTACAGTTGCGGATACGGATACTGAGGAGGAAAATTGTCAACACTGGTATACCTATAAATGTAGTTGTATTGGATTGATATCAGACGCAAGACTCACGGGTCGTTGTGACTGCTCTCCTGTAGAGGTCTGTACGGATGAGGAGGGTTGGA
>CAYXQY010000238.1:0-5105 GCA_964466525.1 uncultured Planctomycetia bacterium | reverse complement strand
CAGGCGTGGCCGTGCCCACGTGACCCAGTCACAGCTATATCCGTCCGGACCCGGATCGGCAATGAGGTACAGCCGGTCCGCATTCTTGACGGAAACACGTACTTTTACTCCGTTTCCCTCCGTGTCCGGCGTCACAAGATCACTTTCGAACACGAGGTTTTGTTTGTTGAGCGTGTTCCAGAGGTGGATCTGTTGCCTGATGTTCTCCGCGTTGTATCCTCCATTTTCATTGTGGTTTTCCTCTAACTCCTCAACTGTCGGGGTGTTCGTTGGCACGCCCGAATTTGGCACCGGAACCTTCGCACTCCAGGCAATGGCGTTCAACACCAGCTTTCGGAACTGGTCGTGCGCCCAGTTTTTATGGAAATGCCCTCCTGTGAACCCGAACCCCCGTCCCCCGTTGGCCCGGACCCTCGCCCATGCCATGACCTGAGGTTTCTGCTGTTCGACCACCGCATTCCAGGCGTCCTGATTTCCGTGGCGTGGAGTGGAGGGTTGTCCGGGTTTCCAGCCCCGACCGAGAAGCGTGTTTTTCGGGGGGAGATCCGAAAGAATCGGGGTCACGTCCTCCCTGTTTTTCCGGAACCGCATGTGGTAATACCATTCGTCATGAATTTCGAACGGTTGTACACCACTCGTGATGGGATGGTCCGGCAGGTTGTCGAACGACGCAGTCCAGTGCGGATTGATGGATCGATGTTTCTCAAAATACCCACCGATCCAGTCCAGAAAGTGATCCCCGGGTTTTCCCTTCTCCACTTCGACAGCAAAGTGAAGAGCCACGATTCCGACCCCTTTTTCAGCAAGTCGATCCAGCTCGTCTATGTGTCCCATGACCACGTGTCCACCGGCGCCGTCACAGTACATAACGATCGCTTCTGCTCCCTCCAGGGCGTCCGACGAATCCGGCCAGCCTCCGGTATGCACTTTTGTGTTGACGTCGGACAATCCCTTCTCAAGGTGATCGGCCAGTAACGTTGTACCCGCCCGGTGATCATGAGCTCCATATCCATGGCTGGGTCCATCCGCGATGAAATGGATGGTTTTCTTTTGTGATGAGGCGGAGGGGTCCGCCATGGATTCAACCCCGGTAGCGATCGTGGAACAAACGGCCAGAAGTGTGACATACACAACAAAGCGGTTGGTTTTTGTGATCATTTTTTCGATTCATAATCTGGACTCAACTCACGAAAACGATCGAAGGTTGACCTGCACGCTAAATGCATATCATTGATAGGTCCGACGAGGTACTGCGGTTCTGTTCAGCAATTTAGAAGTGATACGGCTCAGGGTTCACTGTTCTGACGCTGGACTAACGAACACTTTCGTACCGACCCTCGACACCTTCGGGGGACAGAACAATCTGCCACAGCTGGTTACGCCGCGCGCGAAACGCACCGGCGCACTGATACAGGTAATACCGCCACATGCGGTAGAACCGCTCACTGTAATTTTCCCTGATATCATCCCAGGTCGACTCAAAGTTATCGGCCCAGGCCATCAGTGTACGGTCGTAGTCCGGTCCGAAGTTGTGCCAGTCCTCCACCACAAATACATCCTCCGCCGCGTCGACGATCCGGCGTTTGGTTGGAATTAATCCATTGGGAAAGATATATTTTTCGATCCACGCATCGGACACCGGACTTGATTTGTCGTTACCAATGGTGTGCAGCATCGACAGCCCCTGCGGGTCCGCGAGACATTGCCGGACGGTCTCCATGTAGGTACGGTGGTTTTTGCCCCCCACGTGTTCAAACATCCCGATCGACACCACACGGTCAAATTTCTGGTCCACGTTCCGGTAATCCTGCAGTCGAATTTCAACGGGAAGCCCCTCGCATCGGTCGCGTGCGAGCTTTACCTGTTCCTCCGATACCGTGATTCCCACCACCTCCACGTCATACGCTTCCGCGGCGTATTCGGCGAATCCACCCCACCCGCACCCGATGTCCAGCACACGCATGCCCGGTTCCAGTTTCAGCTTCCGGCAGATCAGATCCAGCTTGGCCTCCTGCGCTTCGTCTAGCGACCCGGCCTCCCGCCAGTATCCACAGCTATAAATCATCCGGTCATCGAGCATTCGCCGGAACAGGTCGTTCCCGCGATCGTAATGTTCCTCCCCGATATCGAAGGCTCGCTCCGGATCCTGAAGGTTCAACACCATTGCTTTCACGTAGTTCCAAATGTGCTGCCATGACCAGCCCACCTCATCGTCCAATCTGTTGCGAAGAAGACGATAAAACAGCTCGTCCAATGCCTCACAATCCCACCACCCATTCATGAACGTCTCCCCGGCCGCCAGAGAACCCCGGGTTAAGACCGCACGGTAAAACCGGTCGTCGTGTATCTGAGGATCCCACGGGCGCGATCCGTTCAGGCGAACATCCGCCTTCGAAAGAATGTTCTGTATCGCCTTTCGGGCCCCCGAACCGGATCGTTCATTTCGTGTTGACGCGGTACCACTCATGTGTCCTCCAGCCGAATGTACCTCTCAACATATACGGCCGAGACTCCGGCTCTTCTTTGCTTTTTATGGGAAAACCATCGTAAATATCAACAGTCACAGTGTGACCTGACGCATCTGGAATAGAATCTAACGCGTTCCTCTCCATTGTTTCAACGTCATCCGGTTGCTACAATATGCATAATCTTATCTTCATGTATCAGGTTCGGATTCCGTAACATTCAATGGTTGACCGGTTTGAATTCAACTCGAAATATATTTTTCTGTGGTGCAGCTTTCTGATCGGTCTACCGTTCCTATTTCCCTCCGTCCAACCCCTTACAGGGCAGGAGGAATACAGGGTCTCTGCGCCGCCGAAATCCGTTGTGGACACGTTTAACCTTGACTCGTTTTACAGGAAATACCTCGATGTCAGGGGATTTCCCGTTATTTCTTCGGAGGAGGTTTCCGATTATGCTCTAAAGGAGGCAGCCTACCTCATTCGACGTATGCTTCATGACCGTTCGGACCTGATTGATGCGATGGTAAAACACCGTATCCGTTTCGTGGTGATGGCTCACAACGAATACACCACGGACATTCCGGAGTACGAGACGCTTTCCCCGGCCGACCACTGGGATCGCCGTGCCCGGGGTCTCGGCGCGACCCGTAGCCGCCCGGCCGTTAGCTGCGGAGAGGAAAACCTGCTCGAATACCCGGGCGACCCGTACGCTTCGGAAAACATTCTCATTCACGAATTTGCTCATACCGTTCATCAGTTCGGGGTGAACACCGTACGACCCTCCTTTCAGTCGAAACTGAAAACGACATATAAGCAGGCGATGAAACAGGGTCTTTGGGAGGGAACCTACGCGGCGAAAAACGTCTCCGAATACTGGGCGGAGGGCGTGCAGTCCTGGTTCAATACCAACCGGGAAGACGATCCGCAGCACAACCACGTCGATACCCGGGCAGAACTGAGGGAATACGACCCGAATCTCGCCCGGTTGATCGACTCTGTGTTTCGTACAGGGAACTGGACGTACACGCCCCCTTCGGGACGACAGGAAAAAAAACACCTGAAAGGATACGATCCGGATGCAGCACCGACGTTCAAATGGTCGGTACGGTAGTGACGTCCGTGATCGGTTGTTATACGCATTTTGCAAAATCCAAGGATCGAAGGCCGTTCCCTTCAGGTAGTACAATTTCGTCCGGGGAATTTGTCCGAGCTCGTCGAATACGAAAACATTTGAAGACAATATGTTTTGGAGAGTTGGATCCTCCCTGGCAGATTTACCGGAGTCGGTCGAGACAAGTTACTTTGCAGGTACACTCGTCAGGCTGATGCTGGCCTGTTCTCATGACCACGGGTGGTAGTCTAAGGACCAACGAACTGCAACTGACCGGTAGACGATAATTCCCGGGGAATCAATATACTTTGGGTATCGTTACCATTTTGTGAGAATCAGGGTGGTGCGTAGCAAAAAACAGGACCTGATGCCGACCTGACGGCGGGAATGGGCCTCATACGAGTTAATCAAGTTAATGAATATCATGTTCAGTCATCTTGTTCCGAATCACTTGTTTCCTTCACCCAGATCCATCCTTCCGTTTCAAGAACTTCTACCTTCGTTTCCGGATCAATAACGTTCCCTTCATGATAATCTACGCCGGCGACAACACAGAAGATTGAATCCAATATGTGATCGCTATTGTTAGCGGCTTTTGTTTGTTCATCACTGACCTTCAGGTGATCAGGAAGGCCCTCGATGATCTGCCCCCGTTTCTGTTTTGCCTCCTCCCCGCTTTTGCACTCCTGGTTTAATATCCTGTGGGTCTCCAGGGTCGCCGCCGGGTACACCTCGATTACCGATGCCGAGGAGGTTAATGCGCGTCCTCTCCTGATCTCCTCGTGATCAAGGAATCTTCTTGTCGATCATCTGTAGACTATCCAGCGTCTGATATGCCGTACGTGCGATCAAATTGGCTCCCACCTCAAGCGGATTACAATTAAAATTTCTCTTCACCATCCGATCAGTGTGTCGGCAGAAGAAACGATCGATTTCTTCCTCCTTTCCCAACGGCTCGCCCGCTTTGTGATTCACCAACCACTCACCCATTTGTATGGGCCAACCAAGCGGTGCGTCCAGGGCAAGAAGTACCTGTTCTTCTCTGGATATCTACCCCATTATCTTTTTCGGCCAGTGTTGATCCCCACGAATTGTTTTCTCATGATCGTGGTCATACTCGTGTCCATTATCCGATATTATGCCGTGGACTAATCCAGCTGTCGTTCGATCTTTTGAATCTCCCGCTTCATGTCCGACAGTTCATCCAGTTTCTTCGAAATATCGTCGAGTTGTTTTACCACTGGACTGTTACGTTCGGAGATGGCCCCTTCTATATTCTGAAGCTCCTTTACGACTGGACTGTTTCTGTCGAAGATGTACTGTTCTATTTTCTCCAGTTGCTGCCCAACAGTCTTCTCCTCTTTCTCTTTTTTTGTTGAGCAAATGCTGTGGACTGGAAGAACGGATATGCAATTTATCCGGCAATAAAACCAACGAGGATACCACATGTTATGGCCAAGTAGATCGGCTTTTGTTTCATGGGTCTTGAGTAAATTGAAGCAAACTTGATACCGAATCTTATTCTTCCG
>CAYXQY010000237.1:0-5137 GCA_964466525.1 uncultured Planctomycetia bacterium | reverse complement strand
TTCGGAATCGGAGAATCTCGGGTTTTTAGGTGGGGGTTTTTCAGCAGGCTCCTAGTAAGGGAAAAGCCCATACTTGCGATGATGTGAATTTCAGATGCAGGGGGGCCGGGCCTCATTCCCTCATCCCCCTCTGTACGTCTCGAACGTTACGGTTAACCGAGCTTCAATCCATATAAATGAGCTCTTCGGGAGCGTGGAGGTATTTTGGTGTTTATCGTGTAGGAAAGGTTACAAAAGACGTGAAGGTGGTGGTAAGGCAGAATCAGCGAGCCTGTAAAAGGGGGCCGGAGGGATAGATAAAACCTGGTGAGGATGAGCTTTAAAACGGGCGACCCGAATCTAAGGGAAAAGAATCTTCACGCCTATCGGTCCTGCTCCGTGGCATAATTTTTTGATTTTGCGTACTGGACCGTTTTTTCGAGGTCCATCGGTTCTGAATACAGATATCCCTGCCCGAATCCACAACCGAGTTCTTTCAAATGATAGTGCTGATATTCCGAGTCGATTCCTTCGGCGATGATACGCATGTCCAGATTTTGAACCATTTTAACTGCTGCGAATAGCACAGGACTGTTTGGGTTGTCCTCACTGAGATTCTTAATCAGGCTTCGGTCAATTTTTACTGTATCGGCGGGGATATCCACCAGGTAATTCAAGGCCGAATACCCCGTCCCAAAGTCGTCTATCGAAACATTGAATCCCTGCTCTTTTAAAATATTTAAATTACTCAGGGCCCTGTCTTTCTGGAGCAACGTGCTCTCCACAATCTCAAGATGAATTTTTGAGGGTTCCAGAGGGGCGTTATCAACTTTCTTGCTGAATTCTTTCAAAAAGGCATCGGAGAGGAAGTTCTGAGGTTCCAGGATTATGTGCAACCCGATCCCATTTAAATTCTCTTTTCTTAGTACGTCCATCATTTCAATCGAATCAACGAGCACCTGACGCTCAACCTTGTCCAGAATATTTCTACTTCGGGCCAATTCAAGAAAGTTATGCGGAGCAAGAATGCCACGATCGGGGTGTCTCCAGCGAGCAAGAGCTTCAAGGCCGGTTAACGACCGGTTTTCAAGTTCGAGGATGGGTTGAAAAAACGCCTCGAATTCCTTTTGCCGGATTCCCTGTTTTAAGCGATTAACCTGATCAATTTCTGCCTGTGCTTTGCTTCGAACATTCCTGTATTGTTCGGATAAGTACATCTGACAGTCAACCGCCGGAGTATCTTTAGCGCTAATGTTAGCAAGGTGTGCATGATCAAGAAGCGTCTCCGTATCCTGGCTCTTCAATTCTTCGACCGTGTAACCCACGGAAACTTCCAGTGGATACTGGTTTGTATCAATTTCAATATTCTTATTTAATTTGTCAGATATTGTTTTAGCATGCTCTTCGGCACGTTCAGCACCCGTAATGTTCGGGCTGAAAAAAGCCAGTTCGTTTTCGTTGATATGACTGAATGTTTCTTCCGAATCCGCAATAGATTCAGTTCGTTTCAGAACGGTTTCGAAAATGACAGAAATCATGAGAGGACGTAAGGCATTCTGAAGCTGTTCGTAATTATCGATAGAAACAATGAACAGGGCCCCGAGTTTATAATCGTATGTCGAAATTCGTTCGGAGATTTGTTCGAGAAACTCCCTTTGATTATGCTGGAAATCTGATTCGGACGGACCGGCCTTTTCTTTTAGTTTTTCACGCTCGAACCATCGTTCGGTGATCTCTCGGTTCACAGCAATAAAGCTTTCGATATCTCCCTGTTCATTCGTCACCGGAGCAATCGTCTGGTCCACGACATACAGCTCATCATTCGATTTTCGATTGATTACCTCACTGTGCCACACCTCGCCGGACAGAATGGTGCTCCATAGTTTTTGATAATATTCCTCATCGTGTAACCCTGACTGGAAAATATTTGTTTTTCTCCCGAGTAATTCTTCTGCTTCGTACCCGGATTGGAGTTCTGTTTTCGGGTTCGCATACGTAATGATCCCTTCCGTGTCCGTTATATATATACTATGACCACTCTTGTCTATTGCCTGTTTGACATTTTCTCGTTCCTGTAACTCGTCCGTTAAAGATCGTTTCCGTGAATTAACAATCAACAAGCTTTCATCATCACTCAAATATATGGATTTGAATTGAAGAGACGGAAACCCAATCTCTGTCTCCCTGATCCAATTGTATGCTTGATGATCCTGAACGAAGTCGAATAGTTTTTTAGGATCGTAATCGAACTGTTTCGGTAAATAGCTTTGAAACACATCGATCTCAATCCCATGTGCCCCAAGTGTTTTGATGAAATTTTTTCTTTCCTGAATCTGCCCATCTTCTTTCAATAAGGCGAAACCGGTAGATGCAGTGTTTTTATCGTCTTCGGAACCCATGGACGAATCCTTCGAAATCAGGTTTACGATTCCAGATGAACTGTTGCTCAGAAACCAGATCACACCGTATCATTCAATCATGATCCGATCCTTCAAACAAACTAAAAGATCCGGTTCCAGATGAAGCAAACACCCCCGAACTGCTCATCAGAAGTCCGGTGAGTCGGATTGATCGAGGGGGTGGGACCGACCGGTGGGTTCGGGGCGGTAGGAGTGGATGGTCCGGGTGTAGTTGGTTCGCTCGATGGCGTCGGACTCGGGCAGGTTGACCTGCGCCATGCTTCCCTGCATCTGTCGGATGGATTCGTACTCGTTTTCCTCCATCCAGTCCACGAGGTTGGTACGAATATCGCTCAACCGCCGGACCCCGTTCTGGAGAAGTTCGGACGCCATCATGGATATGTTCGCGCCCGCCATCATGGCTTTCAACACGTCCCGATAGGTATGCACCCCACTCGTGATGGCAAAGTCGACGTCAATTTTCTCGTAGAGGATCGCCACCCAGCGAAGCGGCAGGCGCATGTCGTAGGACCGGCTCAGCTGCAGTTCCGGTTCCACCTCCAGCTCCTTGATGTTGAAATCCGGCTGGTAGAACCGGTTGAACAGCACGAGCGCGTCGGCACCAACCTCCTCGAAACGGTCAGCAATTGAGGGGATGGAACTGAAAAACGGTCCCACTTTGAGCGCAAGCGGAATATCAATATCCTCGTTCACGGCACTCAGGATATCAACGTATTTCTCCTCCACTTCCCTCCCGTCCTGCTCCGGGTCCGTGGGAATGTAATAGACGTTGAGCTCGAGGGCGTCGGCGCCGGCGGACTCAATTTTTCGGGCATATTCGATCCAGCCGCTCTCCGTCACCCCGTTCAAACTTCCGATAATAGGGATGTCGGTCGCTTCCTTCCCGTCTTCCACGAGGTTTAGATACGCATCAGGTCCCACGTTATACGTATCCATATCCGGAAAATATCGGGTGGCTTCAGCAAAACTTTCACTCCCGTAATCGAGGTAGTGGTCGAGTGCCAGGCTTTCCTCGACAACCTGTTCCTCGAACAGCGAGTGCAGGACGACCGCCGACGCGCCCGCCTGCTCGAGTTGTTCGACGTGGTCCCGATCCTCCGTCAGCGGCTGACAGGCGGAAACGACCAGGGGATGCTCCAGTTCCATGCCGAGATAGTCCGTCGTGAGATCTACCATTGCCGATGTCACCTCAGTAATAAATTCATGTGAGCGCGTTGTGTCAATTCAACTTCTTCGATTCCCTTGACTCAATCCGACAAAGGATTTCAGGATTCGTATAACTTCATCTATCCTCACCGTTTCGCGTCTGCTCGTTAACGTAAGCAAAATAGTGCGTTGCATAGCGATCCATTCCCTCGCTGGCGCGAGGAAATCCATATTTTTTGAACAACCCCCATGAACCCCGGGTTCCGCTCCGTTTTACTCCGCTTCAGATGAAAAATGAAGTGACGTTTAGTCACTTCCAATTTTCATCGTGCTTCGCACGGGACTACCAATATTTCGCCCCTTTCAGGGGCTTGAAAAACAAATTTTTCTTTTTCCTCCATCCTCCCACTTACGTTAACGGGTATGCCACTAAATCGGCGGGTTAATAAGAATCACCCTTTTTCTCCGTTTTCAGATGGGATCATCCTATTTCTCTTCCTTGTTCGTCTCTTCTTCGTGTTCCCCGTTGCCCGTCGTGTTGTTCGTGGGGGTCAGTTCCGCGATTTTCTCGTACAGTTGTCGTTTTTGCAGTACTTCCTGCTGGGCTTCCTCCAGGAACTGTTCGGCCTGTTCCGGACGGCTTTGCTTGAGCATACGGAACCGGTTTTCGCTGTACATAAATTCGTCCATGTCGATCTGCGGCGGTTTGCAGTCCAGCTGGAGCGGGGCTTCGCCCTCCTCGGCCCGGCGCGGGTCGTACCGATAAATCGGCCAGTGGCCGGATTGGACGGCTTTTTCCATCTGGTCCATGCCGTTTGCCATGTCGATGCCGTGCGCGATACAGGTGCTGTACGCGATAACGATGGACGTGCCCTCGTAGGCTTCCGCTTCACGCAGGGCTTTGATCGCCTGCGTGTCGTCGGCTCCCAGCGCCACCTGGGCCACGTACACGTCCCCGTTCATCATCGCCCGCAACCCGAGGTCTTTTTTCGGCGTCGGCTTTCCGCCCATGGCGAACTTGGCCGCCGCTCCTTTCGGCGTAGCTTTGGAGGATTGACCGCCGGTGTTGGAGTACACTTCGGTGTCGAGCACGAGGATGTTCACGTCGCGCCCCATCGACATTACGTGGTCAAGACCACCGTATCCGATGTCGTACGCCCAGCCGTCGCCGCCGACGATCCAGACGTCCTTCTTGACCAGTCGATCCGCCAGTGCCCGCAGATCGTTCGCTCGTGGATCATCGAGGGTCGCCAGCTGTTCCTTCAGCGTCTCAATCCGTTCCCGCTGTTCGCTGATAGCGGATTCATCGGACGGGTCGTTCCCCTTTATTTCCCGGACAAGCTCCGGATCCAGGTCGCCCGATAGTTCATCGAGGAGCTGTTCCGCGTAGGCGATCTGCTGGTCCACGGCCAGCCGGAGGCCGAAGCCGAATTCCGCGTTGTCCTCGAACAGGGAGTTGTTCCAGGCCGGTCCCCGTCCTTCGTCGTTCGTGCTCCAGGGATGGGCCGGCAGGTTCCCCCCGTAGATGCTGGAACAGCCGGTGGCGTTGGCGATCAGGGTTCGGTCCCCGAACAGTTCCGTCATCAACCGGA
>CAYXQY010000236.1:0-5150 GCA_964466525.1 uncultured Planctomycetia bacterium | reverse complement strand
TCAGCTGCGACGCGCCCACGAACAACCACTCCAACGAACAGGAGACAAGTGAAGCGAACACCCCGCCGTACCGGGTCGTCGACGTACCGGCGGAGGAACACGGGTACCGAAATTTTGACTCCACGGTGTTACGCACAGGAGAGGGACTGAAGCAGTTCCTGAGAGAACACGCCGGGGACTCAAACGGATGGAACCGGTTTAACGAGTTCAAAAGTGCCCTCGAAAAGGCCCGGATTGATTTTGACGGGGAAGCACTGGTCCTGATCCGGAAGGACGCAACCTCCGGTAACGTCGACGTTCAGTTTGACCCCCGTGTGGAGGGGGAGCATCTGGTGATTCGAGTGAATCGGGAGGCCCATGGAGATTTCGGTACCACCGTTATGCAGTATTTCGGGTATGCCGTGGTCGTGGATGCCGAACGCATTACCGCGGTTCGGGTCGAATCGAACGGGAATGAACCGAAAATCCTTCCGATCGAATGACCCATGAACCGTTCAACAACGGACCGCAGGAGATCGGACGCATGACGCACCATGCCCATGGAATAACAGGCTCCCGGTACTTTCAGGTGACTGAACCTATCCCCCGTCACCGTCAGGGCGCCGCTGTTGAAAGCTCGTTCCAGATCCGTTTCACGTACTCCGACGGAATCACTTCATCAACTGATTACGCCAACATCTTCCCCTCCAACGGAGAGGTCATCAGTTACATCAACCGGGGGAGGGATCGGGCCGTGAGGAAGTGGAGGAGTCGGCGTGGGATGAAAACATGGGGATCAGGCGCTCGGTGGTTTTGTCTCCACAATCGGGACATTCCGCGGGATCGTCTCGTTCGGCGAGCCGCCGCCGGAGACGAAAATCATCCTCGCACTGTTCACACCGGTATCGATACGTGGGCATGGGTTTTCTCGCAAACTTGAGAGAGATGATCCGTCGAGCCGATCACAGTAACTGAACCTGATGTCATATTATATCACATCCCCGCATCACGCACATCGAGCGATGGATTTTCCGGAAGGAATTGGAGAATGCAACCCGCTCACTCGGCACGATCCCCTCTATGGGCATGATCCGTTCAGGCATGCAGCTTGGCCACAGATTTCCGGTTTAACGATTTGTTCGCTAAAACTTATTGATCGACCCGCTTACCGAACGTCCTTTGGCGGGAGCTTGCTTTTGACCCCCTCGGAGACCGGCATTTTCTTGAGCGATCGGTTGTTGTGCTGAGCCATCAGGTCCTTCAATTTCTTCTTTAACCGTTTGACGACGTGCTGATATTGCGGGTCCTGGCTCAAATTGTGTTTCTCCTGTGGATCGGACGGAAGGTGGTACAGTTCGGAGATGTACCGCTGGGAGGAATCGTCACCGGTTGGGTAACGGATGTATTTCCATTCCGACGTGCGGACGCCCCGGACGTTCGGGGTGTAGGGGAACGGTTTTTCATAGTTGTACTCGTAGTACCAGGCGTCCCGCCACTCCGTGTTTTTCCCCTCCAGAAGGGGGACCCATGATCGCCCGTGAATGTTCTCAAGGGGAGATGCATTACACAGGTCCAGTATACTGGGGGCCATGTCGACGTTGAGAACCTGCTGGGGGATGACCGTGCCCGGACGAATTTTTTTCGGATATCGAACGATGAGCGGGACACGAACGCTGGGTTCGTGCATGGTACGCTTGTCGGACATTCCGTGTTCGCCCAGGAACATGCCGTTGTCACTGGTGAAGACAAACACCGTGTTGTTCAACTCGCCCATTTCTTTCAGGGTGCGGTAAATTCGGCCCACACTGTCGTCCACGCTTTTGATTGTGGCCGTGTAGGACCGAATAAATCGATCAAATTCCACGACACTCTCCGCGGACCGATCCGGAAAGTCTTCGCGAAATCCATAGATCGGGCCGAAGATCCCGTGCCACGTATCACGCCGCTCCCGGACCCACTCCGGCTTGTCGTCCAGCTGAAACGATGTTCGGGGATATCCGATATTCACGTCCTCGTAGAGATCCTGATACTTTGGTTCCGGTGTAAACGGGGTGTGCGGTGCTTTGTGTCCGACCATCAGAAGGAACGGCTCGTCTCCGGTCTGTTTCGTGAGCCAGTCTTCCGCAAAGTCGGTGACCACATCCGTGTAGTACCCCTCCACGACCCGGCGATTCCCGTTTACGTTGAATTTCGTGTTGAAATACTCGCCCTGCCCCTTATGGCTCACCCAGTAATCGAATCCCGGGCGTTTCCGGTCGTCCTTCTGTCCCATGTGCCATTTTCCAACGTAAGCCGTCCGGTATCCCTCCGAATGCAACTGCTTGGGAAAGCTGGGGAGGTCGTCGGGGTAATGCGTAAAATTATCGGTGACCCCGTGTGAATTGGCGTATAATCCGGACAAAAACGAGGCCCGGCTCGGGGAACAGAGGCTGGTGGTGACAAACATGTTCTTGAACCGAGCCCCTTCCTTCGCAAGCCGATCCATGTTCGGGGTGTTCAGAAACGGGTGCCCCGCAACCGACATCTGATCGTCGCGCTGGTCGTCGGTGACCACGTACACCACGTTGGGCCGCTCCTGTGCTTCAAGTATGGAGCCCGTCAGAAAAAGCATGCACAGAAACGGGACGAGAAAGACGACACCATAATCTCGCGAAAGATCATCCGAACGGGAAGCAGCGATCACTTCGGGAAGTCGATTGAAAATCCACATGGATTGTCTTCGTGTCAAACCGGTTGAGTGAATCATGGTGAGGTCCATCAACCTGAATCTTATCCGAACCGTTCCTGAATTAAAATCATGTGGGGGCATTTCATTCTGCTTTGCCGATCCCGGTAGGTTCGAAGGTTATTCGCCTTTTTTCCAGCGCCACTTGCCCTTCCCCTCGTTTTCGCGGTAGATTACGCCGGGCTCATCGACGACGGGAGGCTTCCAGTCGTTGATCCACGTCCAGCCGTCGTGCTCGGCCCAGATGACGGTGGGGTGCATGACGTGACGGAAGACGGTTTTCTGCCGACCCCCGGCCTCGCCGCGCAGCCAGATGCCGCCGTTGGGGTGCAGATAACAGGAGTCGAACACCACGCCGGAGGTCGCGGTCGTATCGTCGATGACGTTGGCGCGGTACCCCACGGAGGGACGGTCCGGCTTCGCGAGGTAGTTGTCCGGCTCCCTGTCGTTGAGCGCGTTGCTGTTCCCCTCGATGTAGCATCCGTCGAAACGTATGATGCTTGTGACGCCGGCGAGGTAGACTCCCGGCCCGCCGTTCCCCTCGAAACTGCACCCCTCGACGTTGATCATCGAGTTGTACCCGAAGCTGCCGAACCCGTACCCCGTCGCCACGCGGTCCCGGCCGTCGTAGGCGTGGTTCTCCCCGTTGTGGCTGGCGCGGCACCGACGGAAGGTGACGTCGTTCACCGGACCGCTGGCGAGCTGCTCGTGGTGGTTGCGGTCGATCGTGATGCCGTTGCCGCTGTTGTTCCGGGCGACGAGGCGGACGAAGTTGGCGTACCAGGTTTTGGTGACGTAAAGCCCGTGTTCGCGAGTACCTTTAATCGCCACGTCCTCAAGCAGGGTCTCGTTGGCGCTGTAGTTCCAGTACACGCCGATCGCCGCCCGGTCGTTGCCGTCTACGACGACCTGGCGCATCTGAAAAAAGTGGGCGTTTTCGACGTTCAGGACACGGCCGTCCTCGGGCCCGTCGTATCGGATGACGGTCTGCCCGCTGCTGTTCCACGCCCCGCCGCCGCCGTAGACGCGGGTCTTGCTGGCGGCGTTGATCGGCCGGGTCGTGCGGTACACGCCGGGTGGAAGGTAGATCGGCCCGTGGTGCTTGAAGGTCTTCTTGAGCCCGTCGGTGTCGTCGGTCTCGCCGTCGCCGGCGAGGTCGTACTTCTCCGCGGCATTGGGCATGTTCGATGTGCCGGCCGGTGCGGCCCGTGCGGTTCCGTACGCCGCCACCGTCAGACCGATCAGCACCAGAACCGTGCAGGTCGCCCGGAATCGTCGGATCCAGCATGCCCATCGGGGTTCAGCCCGGGCGCTTGATGCCGGGCGGAGCTTCACGAAGCACGGACGAGAGGTGTTGTGTTTGCCTTTCATACAGGTTCTTTCAGCGTTCCGGGGAGAGGATGATAAAGGGAAAGGAGATGTTCACTTCTCCATTAATTTCTGATTGTATTTTAATGACGAAGGGAAATTTTGCAATTCCTCATGACGGGATACGGAGTGTGATGGAAGTTCAGGTACAGTCCGGCCTTCAGGGAACTGTTTCCGGAATAAAGCAGTATTAATCGGGACAGTGACGAACGGAGTAAGTGCAAGTTTACTACGGAACCGGCGAATCCGATCTTTCTTCTTCCTCGATCCGTGTTTGTCGATCCGTCGACCCAATACGTCCGCTCCGTGGACAAAATTTTTTTCGTGGTGGTGCGTATGTTTCATTGGTAAATACGTCGTTTCCGATGTTAACGAGTTTTTGAGTTGTATCCCGAAGTCCATCGATCGGCAGCTGAAACATGTTGGTGAGACGTTGGTTTCAGGCCCTTTGACCCCTCGGTAACCCTCGGGGCTCTGTGCTCGTTTGATGCTTTCCGACCTGCGCGACGTTCACGCTTTTCACGATACGTAATCACTCCATCACTCAGTCACCTAATTCCCCAATCACTTAATTACTCAATCACATCAAAAATCTTACGCGTTTACGACGCCTCCGCCGACGCCCGGTAGTCATCGAGCCGGTGGTCCAGGTCGTACGCCCGAATTTCATCGTCGGACAACCGATCCACCGCCTCCTCCAGAACCTCTACGGCCCGTTCGTAATCCGGTTCATCGGCAAACACATACACGTCCGAAAGCGCCGCGTATCCCGCCGCTTTCTCCGGCTCGTCCTCAATCATGGAACGGGCCGTCTCGATCGCCCGTTCCGGCCGGCCGTTCAGGTGCTGTAGCCGCGATAGATCCTGTTTCCGGTTGCGCAGGAACAGATCCTTGTCCTCCGAAAACACCTCCAGGACCTGTCTGTTAAACGTGACCCCCAGCTCCGCGTACGAATCGTCCTCCTTTCCCGTCCGGTACAGCGCCGTGGCCAGGTCACTCACCCAGTTCTCAAAGAAGAAGTCAAAATCGAACACCTCCCGATCGGCCGTCTTTCGATCCGATACGGAATCGGGAAGTT
>CAYXQY010000235.1:0-5153 GCA_964466525.1 uncultured Planctomycetia bacterium | reverse complement strand
GAACTCCTGTTCTTCGGCCGGTCCCGAACCGGACATATCCATGTGGTTGATCGGCATACGGGAGGATTGATCGGAAAGATGGTGCCCGACTCCGTGGGCGGTTCCGGCTGGCTGGATGTCGCTGAGCCCATTGATGCCGTTCGACGCGAGTCGGGGGAATACCTGGTCGCTGTGGAAGAAGACTGGCTGGGTCGAATCCTGTTGTACCGCCTTTCGTATAAATAGATCCCATCCGAAAAGGGGGGGGGCGTCCGATTTTTGGGGTATAACAAGGCATTTTGAGAAAGCAATGCCGAAAAAGAGCGCATTGTCGACGAGAAATAACGCCGTTATACGCCAAAAACCGGACGTTTTCTTCGAAAATGAGGCCTCAGCGAGCCCTCTGCGGTGTCCAAAATATCAAAAAAGCAACGCCAAGTTGCTTTTTTGAATTATCAATGACTGCGTCTTCCTCAGAAACCCGTCCGTAGGACGATGAAAGCAGGACGTGACCTAACGTCACGTCATCTTTCATCTTGATGGGGTTTCTTCCGGCAGAACTCCGTGCAGAAGGACTCGCTGATGGCTCACTGAGTGCACACCTCCTGTTCGGATGGGGTCTAAATAGGAGAAAAGGAACGGGATAAACGTTCCTCAGCGATCCGTTTCCCCTCCTTGTCCGGGTCGTAGTCGGGTATTTCTTTCCCGCACGGTTGTACCGGCAGGACGCGTTACTCCTTTCGCTTTCCTTGCGATGCAGGTAGGGTACATGCACCCATGCACCGACGGTTCCACCGGAATCCGAGGCCCTGTTCTCTATCGAGGAAAGGGTGATGTTTCCGAGGCCGTCCGGGCCCGGGGGATCGGCCGGCGATCCGGTCCGAACCCTGGTTTGAGGGTGCCTGTTCAGGACGGTTGGCCGTCGCCCGGGGAGTGGCTCTCGCGAACCCCCATTCACGAGGAAACAACCCATGGCCGTCTCATTTACCCGCCTCAGCTATTCGTCCCGGGGCGTTCAAATAGGGCAGATACGGGAGACCCGCTGGAGCCGTGGAGTTTCATTGGATGTCCCACGGGATCTTCGGAGATAAGACTCGTTATGGAAAAAGGATTATCCGCGGGAGCCCACCCGGGAGATACGGACGGGATCAGTCGTCCCTGTTCCAGAGAAACTGAAATTCCACTTCTTCTTCTCCCTCTTCCCGCTCGTGCTCGATGTTAAATTCGGCATCAGCGGGAATGGTAAACCGTTCGTTCTGTATCTGTATCCGAAACGACTCCCCGTTTTCCACGGCATCGGCGGCTCGTCTCAGGGTTTCTGCGAATCGTTCTCGGTATTCCTCTCGAATGACATCACGTTCTTCACTCATCAACAACCTCCAGAAAAAATGAAATGACCCATTCAAACCCTGTTTTTTAACAGGATTTCTCGCGTTGTCATGTTCATTTCAACCTTAGTTGAGCGGTTCTGATGAAATAAAAACCTTCTGGGCTGTAATTTGCGTGAAAAAATAGAATCATTTACGGTTTTTGCATTTCCACCAATTTTACCCGGAAAGTGAATATATTATGAACAACAATGGAGGAGGAAGCAACCCAACATTTGACAACGTCCAGACCACCTCAGAGACCCTCACCTCACGAGCCGACCTTCCGTTTTTTTGTCGGCTCCTGTCCGCCGTCGGCCCTGCATAACTACAGCAGAGGTGCGGAGGAGCAATTTAAAAGCAGCCAATAGCCGATCGCCGACAGCCGGTAGTCAACACCAAAAAGACACCAGCAGTCTATAAGCCGATGGCCGACAGACAGTGTGGTACCTGACAATGCATTCGGCTTATGGATGAAGCCGGAGGGAAGATGCTTTTCCTTCCCTCATGCCGGGATCGAAAGAAGGGCTTCAGCAGTTTGCCTCCCACTCGTGATGGATCAAACCCGGAGGAGATTAATTTTCCAGCCCACCCATCACAGGCAGGAATGCCTGTGTCACGCTCCATCTCATGTTACAATATCTGTTCCTCTTCGTTCCGAATGTTTTAAGATTTCGTTGTGAACAATACACCTCCGATGACCGATGCTGAAGAGCGGCTGGATCTCGGACCGTTTCTTGAACGAATTGAACAGGCCATTCAGGATCGTCCGGCCGGGGAACTGAGGGAGTGGATTGTCGCATTCGGACGCCGCCTGGACCCCGACGACCGTCGTCTGTTTCTGAATCACCTTCTCGCTTATCTGGATAACGGGGACGGACGAGAACTCGTTTCCGATATTTCCGCGAACGAGTCGGAGCTTCTCGAATCGATCGATGAATTTGTTCGTGATCTTGAAAATGGGGTGTACTTTCAGGGGTACGGCTGGGACGATCAGCTCGGGCGAAAGAGAAGTTTTGGGGATGAAAGCTGGACCATTGAGATGGATCACCTGTTCTCTCTCGTAAATGAGGTCTATCTCAACGGGGATCTTGGACGTGCCAAACAGGGGTTCGAAAAATTGCTGAACGCGTTCCGGCTCGAGGAAGAACCCGGCCACTTTTGTGGACCGGATGTCGCCACCGAAATGATTGATGCGGACGTCAGAGAGTCGGCCTGCCGTTATCTCCGGTGTGTGTACCTGACCAACTTTGAAGAATCCGATGGGGTAGGTCAATTCTGGAACGCTTATCGTAACCTGTACGTGGCGTCGTACATGGATATCGACCTGGCGTCGATTCGCGACGCGGGTCGCGAGCGGTTGCCTGATTTCGAATCATTTCTGGAGCAATCCATCGAGATTCTTCAGGAACCGATCGAAGGAGACTGGAACTGGAATCGGAATCGTCTGCGGCTCCTGCATGAAGTTACGAAGCTCGCCTCCGGAAAAGATGGACTGAAACGGCTCGCCCGGCGGGAGGGCGCCGACCATCCGGAGGCGTACAGGGATTGGGTGAAGGCCCTGGAGCAGTCGGGTGAAACACAGAGAGCGGTTCAGGCCGCGAGAGAGGCGGTTGAAGAGATTACGTCCGACCTTGCCCGGGCGAGCATGGCGGATCACCTCGCTGTTCTCTGTCGGGAAAACGGTGATGTTTCCGATGCGGTCCGGGCCCGGGTGATCGCCTGGCGATCCGGACCAACACTGTATCGTTTGCGGGCGCTTGTCCGGGAGGGCTGGCCCTCGTCCGGGGAGTGGCACGAACGGATGTCCGCCGAACTTGCCGCTGCGAATCAGGAGGAATACGATCTGGAGCCCCCACTTGAAGCCCGGCTCGCGATGGTCGCAGGCCATTATGATTACGTGGAGGACGCGGATTCCGAAGCGATTCAGGAAATTTTGCCGATTCTCCTTTTGGCCGGAAGTGGAACCGATGAAGTGCGAAACGATGATTCAGCAATCTCGCGGTTATGGACCGATCTGGATAAAAGGAGCTTTCCTTCCTCTGTTTCGGATGTGTCTTTCCAGCATGAAGAGGATCCGCCCCCGCCTTTCACGGAACTCATGGACATTCTGTTCGACGTGCGGTTCCCCGACGAACATCAGCAGAAGCGGTTCCGCAGGATCGCACGGGAATGGGTGCTGGAGTATATTAACGACATTGTCTGCAATAAAAACAGAGGAATGTATGAAGATGCAGCCATGCGTGCCGTGGGGGTTGAGGAAGCATATCGCTGTGCCGGCAGGCAGGAGGAAATCGAAGGCTTTCTGGAGGAGATAAGGGGTCAGTGGTCCCGGTATTATGCGTTCACCCGCGAGCTTGACGAATGGCAAACTCGCTCACCGCTGGTGCCGGAGCCGGTTGACGAGTAGCGTGTTTTGTTAATCAATCGGCCGAGTCCAGCGTGATTCAGTGGTTCCCGTGCCAGAATCCGTAATCCGGAAGTGCCGTGTAGCCGGGGTTCTCTTCATCGGTCCCTCGAAGGTTCGTCAGTGGACATTCCGTTTGCTTACCTTCATGGGTGATTCTACAATCAGCCCGTACAGGTCGTCTTTGAAGAGGATCTCGTCGATCCGAACACGGTCTCCGGTGGAGAACCCCTGAACCCCGGACGTGCTGTATATTTCGGCCTCGACCGGAAAATCTATGTTCTTTCGAAGGTGCTTTTCCCACGCCGCCAGGCATTCCATTTCATCCCGTTGATCCACGTCTTTGAGCACCTCAAACACTCGTTTCCCTTCGTCGCCCATGCCGTACCAGGAGTATTTTGTGTGCAACCGGTTTCGTACTTCCTTAACGTCTGTTTCCGTGTCGTGTGCTTCCGACGGCTTCACATTGTTTCTGTACACGGTGAGCAGGTCCCAGCTCAAATTCTTCTCCTCCGAATCCAGAATATATTCTTCGAGCATCTGGTTCAGCGTCATGCTGTCCCATCGGATCGTTACAAGTGGTTCTCACTCCTCGGTTTTCGATCCCTGTTCGACGCGACCCTGCCAGCCGCCGATGTCTATTTCTTCATAACCCGGACATTGAACGCCCTCCTTCACCCGGACCACGGCTCCTTCCTTCAGGGAAGCCATGTTACTTCTTTGAAATCAGTTTGATGGTCTCTTGTTGTTCACCGAACATCTCCCGGATCACCTCGTCCGTTACGTCCATGAGGTATTCGTGGAGGATCTCGTAATACTCGTTGTACATCGGCCACAGGGTTTCGTCCACAAATGGTTCGGGCACGTTGAGCTGGACGGTGGTCCGATGCTGTCCCTTGTACCGATACGGCTGCAGGTCGTAGGACCGGCAGATGGCCATGAACAATCGGTGTCCCCATGGGTCCTGAAAGGTAAATTTCATTTCTTTCGGGGGGTTCTCCTGCTCTAAACGCTCAAGTTTCTCCATGAGGTGTTCATGTGCCTTTTCAGCTGCTGCCTGTTCTCCGTCGGTGGCCCCCTCCTCCACAAGGGCTTCTACCTTTCGAAGCTTTTCCAGAATGTGCTGTATCGATTCCATAATTAGAGTTGCTGAATGTATAAATTTCCCTTGTTTACACGTTGCTAATCAAATCATATTTTCGTAAGCTGAACAACAGTCGGAATAAACAATTGCACGCGTGGTCAGAGTGAGAGCCAGATGATCTTCTGGGTTTCGTTGTATGAATCATTCACATGATTTTGAGCGTGTTGAGACATGGATGAGCTGAGGAGACGTCTCCGGCAAAAGATGGACGAACGGAACAACACACCTCGTGAGGAACTCGGCGGCTGACGCCGGT
>CAYXQY010000234.1:0-5154 GCA_964466525.1 uncultured Planctomycetia bacterium | reverse complement strand
TCTTGAAGCAGCCGGGATTACTCCTCCCGAGCGGATGACGGGTCGCAGCATCATGGACGTATTGAAGGGAGACGACACCGGTCAGAACGAAGCACATCGTTCACACGTTCTGCTGGCGTTCGAACGTCACCACGGATACGGACGCATGCCCGGCACAAAAACGTATCCGGTTCGAGGGATACGAACGGAACAGTTCCTGTATCTCCGTAATTATCGACCGGATCGCTGGCCGGCCGGAAGCCCGTATATCTCGTCCAGCCAGGGGATCTTCGGAGACGTGGACACAGCGGTGACGGGAAACTGGATGATCAAACACGCGAATGATCCGAAGGTACGGGACCATTTCAGGCGAGCTTTCGGGAAACGCCCCGCAGAGGAGCTATACGACCTCCGAAATGATCCACACCAGATCAACAACGTGGCCGAAGCGTCAGCTTACCGGTCGTTGAAAACCCACCTCTCCGCCACCCTGAGGCGAGAACTTCACGCACTCGAGGACCCCCGTGAAACCGACGCGGAGGTCAAATTTAACGACTACCCGTACGAAGTGGGATACGATTGGGAACGGGTTGAGCCGCCGGAGCAGGTAAAAAACGCATTGGAGCTGGATGAATAAATTGAATCTACTCCTCCATTCAAACGTCGAACCAGATCCGAGACCTGACCGAATTCTTCTTTGAAGTCGTTCGGGTACCGGAAGGATAAACTTGAGCGCATCCCGGATGAAGACAGATATGGATCGGGGTTATGGTCATTCGGTGACCCTGTTCAGGTTCTCCAACTGAGTTGCGTGACTGCCGGTGCCATTGAAGGCATGTATTGATTGTATGTTCGGGATGGATTGTCCCCCCTGATAAGGTCCATGATGGAGAAGGTCTTCAGGGGATTTGCTTCTTCCTATCGTCGTTCGGTGACCAGCTCGATTTCGTGCCGTCCCTCCGGAATGTCCACCGTCACACTTCCCCGGTTTTCGTTCCGCGATTTTACACGTTTCCCATCCAGATGCATTTCCTTTACATCCGGGTAAGAAATGGTCACTTCCACAGGAGCCCCGGCGGTGACCTGACCGTCTTTACCGCGCATGAACAGTGTGACCGGTCGGTTCGATCGGAACCCGACGCGGCCGTCACGAAACATCCGTGCGAGGCGGGTAAAATAAAACACGTGCTTCCCATCACGGCGTCGCGAGATCATTGCGCGTCCTCGGAACCGTCGGCCATCCAGTTCCTGTACGGCCTTGCCGTCCGACACAACAGCAACATCGAGCGGACCACTATCATAAGAAATCCGTGCTCCTGAATACTCCTTTTCACTCAAACGGGAGAACGAAATGTTGGGGGCCCCCCTGTAATGGGGAACAAACACAGTGAGCATTCGATTCATCCCCCCGCTATCATTTTTATACACCGATTCAAGTCGGACGTGTCGTCCGGAATTCGGGCTCCGATCCAGATTACCTGACTCCACCACGTCCCTGTTCACGGAATCGGGACCGGTCGCAAAGTACACCGACATCGTCACATCTTCTACGTCGGCGTGATGATCAATCGGGGCGTGATACGTTTGATTGGGAACCACCTCTTTCACGTCGCTCTCACAGGCCGGGTGGACGTAGCTTTTGATCCATTCACCCGACGGAGCATTTACCTCATCAAAAACGAGGAAATATCCCGGCGTATCGTTTTTTTCGTGGATCTGAACGAGACTGCGATGAAACTCGACGTCGCCGAGTGCGTCGCCGGAACGTCCTGTGGCATAAGTGAATCCATCGGCAAGCAATCCTTCGCTTAATCCGGCGCCAGTACGCTGCTCATGTCGGCGGTCATCGATTGTAATGGTATTGTTTTTCCACGGGGGGCGCATGCGATCGCCCAGCCATCCTCCATTTACCAGAAGGCGATTCCCATACGCGGCAAGGCTGATGGCATTGACCTCTTCGTGTGTGTGCCACTCATCGTTCTCCGTGATATTGTACAGCGCGGAACTGGCACTCATCGGTGAATCCGCCGGTTCACGAAAATACGCCTCCCCTTCCATGTAGAGTTTACTCCGCGGAACCTTTGCTTCCGGCAAGGGGGCGTCCATCAGAACAAAGCTGAGAATGTGTCCCGGTGGCTCTTTTTCCTCAAGCAACCAGGCGGCGTGAGCGGCCGCCGTTCGATCAAACCGACCCACCCGCCAGAGCAGCGCGGAATTCGGGGGATCCCACGAAGGACCGACGTCCCCGAACGGGTGATATTCCCGGGCGGGCGTCACACTGTGACCCATCAACCAGCGGTAGAATTTCTTCAACTTCGGATGATCGTAATACCGGTTGTCCACCCCGGTAAACTCAAGCACGTCGGCGAATCCCGTTTTTTGGGGCCGTCCGTCCCCCGATCCGAGTCGTGCGAAGGCATACCCGGGTGATACCGTCGTCACGCCGTCGGGGGTCATCTGCCGGAGGTAGTTCCTATAAAAAGGCTCTATGTAACGATCACGAAACGTCTTCGTTTCACCAGCGTTCAAATCGTTGTAAAGTCGCCAGGTGCCGAGCGTTCCAAGCCGGGCGGCAAGCCAGGCACCCGTCCGATCAATGTTACTTATTTTTTCTTCGATCAGTGTCTCGCACGCGTCGATTTCCTCCGTCGTAAGATCATCATAGACGATATCAAGGGCGAGAATGGCAACGAACGCAGTTCCCATCGGAGGAACCGTTCCCCTCCACCTCTTTTCGGGATCAAACTCCACGTCTTCCAGGCTCATAATGCCTCTACGCACACGTTCGGCTCCCCGCTCCCGCCTGGCTCGATCAAGGATATACACCAGCGCGGCCGCACCGAGGAATTTCGAGAGTCCCCGCGCACGGATATTTCCCTCCGGTAGACCGGACGATACCGTTCGTCTGGCTTTTGCCGCCATCGTTTTCCACGGCTCTCGTTCTGCGCGATCATGAAACTCGGAAAACTGCTCCCGGTTGCAAATTAAGAATGGATGCTCCGGTGAGCGATCCGACGGTTCCTGAGCCTGTCCGACCGTGGTCAGCACAAGAAATCCCAGTAAAAACAGGCTATAAATTCGTCGATGCACTTCCAGGAATTTCGAGAAGGAAATATACATTTTCATTTCGTATCACCAATGACTTTGTACACTCATAAAGAACCCGATTTACAGTGGGTTTTCCTTGGACGACCCCCCCTTTCGTGACCCTATTAAGATTACACGAAGTGCAATACGTTCGTACAGGATCTTTTCAGAGGGACCGTATTATCGAACATCCTCCGGTATGTTTCATCCATACGGCTTCAGGTGGGATGAATTCTGGTTCCCCTTGTTTCATTTCCTCCCGCACTTTTGTGGTTCCCTGCCTGTTCCCGATTACTCCAGCCCATGCCGGTGTATAGATGTTCTACGGCGAACTGAAAAACAGGGATTCGGAGTCGGAATTGATGGTGATCGCCCCCAATCCGACATCTTTATGGATAGAAACGAGAAGACGTTAACAGGTCGTGAAAATTACACCTCCCAACTGAATACGGACAGTTATACCTTGAATAAAAACCGTACTTAAATCAGTGAGTCGTCGGACCCGTCCGCGGGCCACGCAGTTTCTCGTTTTCCATTTCCTTGGGAAATTAGGCTTTCCCCGTGACAGTGGTTGTTATAAACCCGATCATAACCTACTATTGAATGCTTCATAACAGATTTGAGGTTCACGTCGTGAGGTTCTTTTAAACGTATTCTTCGAGTTGTAACGCTGTTCAATCTATCAACTCTCTCCGGAGTTCGCGTTCATGCGCAGACGAAGCTGAGTCCGGAGATTGGCCGTCATTATGTTGCCGGGAGCGTATACGGAGGGTCGTCGTGCATCAATGCAGCAGTCCGGTTCGTGAGACGGATTGAATTACGTACCGGACAGGTTCAGGAGAAAATACGGAACGGAGTCCGGAGAAAGGCGGTTCCATGATACGGAAGCATCGGAAAATTTACCGATTCAGGTCCCCGCGGGACCGGTGGATTCGCCGTATCTGTATACGTTCCCGGGGCGCCGGCGCCGCATGAAGACACCATGCAAGATGAAGCCGATCAGGATGAATTGACCGGTAAAAATTTGAAATCGTTTACATCCGTCTGTTACTTGAATCAGGATTCCAAAGGAGATATGCACATGGAAAGATCGACCTGGTCTTTCTGCAGCATTCGTGAGGAAATCTGTCTGAGTGTACTCTCGGCCGTAGTGATGATGGTGATGTCCCTTTCCGTTCAGGCCGCGGACGACAAACCCTACGTTGTTTACGAAGGGTGGGACGGACCGGGCAACGGGCAACATATTGTGCTAATTTCGGGGGACGAGGAGTACCGGTCCGAGGAAACGTTGCCCCAGTTTGGAAAAATTCTTGCAAAACGGCATGGATATAAATGTACCGTTCTGTTTCCAATTGATCCCGGGACCGGAGAAATTAATCCGGAACACCTCAAGAACATCCCGGGTACGACCCGTTTGAACTCGGCGGATTTGATGGTGATTTTTACCCGGTTCCGAAACCTGCCCGACGAACAGATGAAGCCGATTGATCAGTTTTTGAAAGCGGGCAAACCGGTGATCGGTCTGCGGACGGCCACCCATGGGTTTAAATTTCCCGGCAACAGCAAGTGGCACCACTACACCAACGGGTACAGCGGATCAAAAGAAGCCTGGCACGGCGGATTCGGGAAACTTGTGCTCGGCGAACAGTGGATCACCCACCACGGGGATCACGGAAGTGAAGCCACCCGTGGCATCCTCGCTGAAGGAGCTGAGGATCACGATCTTACGAATGGCATTGGAGACGGGGATATCTGGGGACCGACGGATGTCTACGGCATTGATTTGCCCCTTCCCGGGGATAGTGAAGTGATCGTTCGGGGGCAGGTGCTGCAGGGCATGCACCGGGGAAGCAAACCGCATACTGGAAAGAATGACCCCATGCACCCGATTGCCTGGACGAAATCATATCAGCTTCCGGGGGGTGAAAAAGGTCGGTCGTTCACCACGACCATGGGGGCCTCCCAGGACTTCCTGAGTCCCGCCCTTCGACGGTTGCTGGTCAACGCCGTTTACTACTTGCTGAACAAACAGGTTCCGGAAGTGGCGGACGTCCGGCTGGTCGGCGAATTCAAGCCCAACAAATTTGG
>CAYXQY010000233.1:0-5178 GCA_964466525.1 uncultured Planctomycetia bacterium | reverse complement strand
ATGATCCGGCAGGGCCTCCCGGAATTCCCGTCGTTCGATCATTCCTTTCTCTATCAACACCAGAATCAGGGATTGAACCAGCTCGTCGGAACTGTACCGTTCAAAATCAAAACGCCACGCGTCCTCTTCGTCTTGTTCGGCAGATTCCTCTTCCGGCGTTTCTTCACCCTCACTCCCTTCCTCCACCTGTTCTTCTGTTATCTCTTCTTCCGCCGGGCCTTCTTCCGTGGGTTCTTCTTCCTCTACGGATCCTTCTTCCTGAACTCCCTCTTCAGCTACTTCTCCCGCGTAAAACAGATCATTAATCGCTTGCAGAATCGATTGGCGCGGGGCGAGAACCGGTTCCACGTGAAAATCCGTGGCCAGACCCACTTTTTCGATTGAATCGATGTCGAACGGGTCATGAATGGCAAGACGCAGTTTATTTCCATCCAGACCGATTGGAATGACTTCGTGCTTTTCAATTATCTCCTGCGGAACCTTCTCGATAAGGGACTCGGGAAGAACAAGCTCCGACAGATCAACGATCTCCATGTTCTGCTGTTCCGCCACAGCCTCCACGACCTCCTCCTCCCGGGCAAGGTCCAGTTCGACCAGGATATCATCAAGCCTGCCCCCTACATTTTCCTTGAAATCAAGCGCCTGCTCCAGTTCATCTTCGGAAATAACCCCCCGTTCCACCAGGAGTTCGCCAAGTTTTTCCTGTTCTAAGTTGATATCCATGCCCCTGATCTACACAACAATGTTTTCCACGTCCCGTATCAGCGGTTCGTGAAAACGGAGAAATCCGGACGACAATCCATTGCTTAATTGTCTGCGGTAGCCGTTTGATCAGAAATCTGTTGTTTTATCTTTTGCAGGAGTTCGAACCGTCTGGATTCCTTCATGTTCGCCGCGCCGAAGGCTCTGGTGGACGCCTGTTGAACCTCAGACGGTCCAGACGTTGCATTTTTCAGAATCACACGCAGGACGCTGTCCGAGGGTGTAAACTCCAGTCGGTGAAAAATCCGTGCCAGCGCCTTTCCGGCCGCCACCCGTACCTCGGCGGGATCCTCCTGACGATCGAGTGTATTCAGAATCGGTGGAATGGCCCGGTGATCCCCGATCCGACCGAGTGCTTTGCAGGCCGCAATACGGAGGGCATCCGATCGATCGGCAAGGGTTTCACTCAGGTCCACAACAGCCCCTCGATAGTTTGAAAAGACCGTGTCCCGGGAATGAATGGAACCCAGGGAGCGGGCGGCCATGAGCGATAAGACCCCGGGATCGCGGTAAACCTCCACCCCGGCCTGCTCCGTCTTCAGCTCGTCTCCGGCCCCTTCGAACACGTCCTGCAACTTCTTCACCGTCACCGGAGCTATGATAATATGCTGGATGCGTTCGCCGTACGTTTCCCTGATGTCCGTTTTTTCCGCGTCGTCATCCGCAATTGCGATCACGGGGATCCCTTTCGAACGAACGTCCTGTCGAAGCGAATCAATGACCCGTTTCTGGTGACCCTCGGATCGTCCGGGTACCGTAAAACTATACAGCACATGACCAATCATATCCCCATCGACAATCACCGCATCGGCGAGCGGCGAAGATTTTACCTTTGAGAGCAGTTCCTTCGGGGTCCGTGCAATGTCCATGTCCGATTGCAGGTTGGGATCCCGGAGCACTTTTCTCACCCGGTTGACCTGTTCCTGGTCCTCCGAGCTGAACACAACCTTTCTCAGGCCGGTCATCCGAACCGCCTCCGCGAGAGCGGGAACCACCTGCTCCCATTCATAGAAACGCTCCAGAGGCTTCATTTCAGCAAGAACCGACGCCGCCTTGTACTTCATGCGAACATTTCCTTCCCGGAGTGAGCGAACCACCGGGTACGCCGGCGCCACCTCCTGTTTCCAGGCCGGGTCATCGACGGCCGGAAGGTCATCCGTTTCCAGAAAGTCCGTGATAAATTCCAGGGTCTTCATCGCAACGGCCGGTCGTCCATCCCGAATGGCCCGGCTCAGCGTTGCATACAGTGACTCCTGATTCAACAACTGTCCGGGTAAGAGCATCAACTCCCGGCGTTTAAAATCTTCGCGTAACCGCTCAAGTGATTTCTCCGTAAGTACCTCCATGCGTTTCATTTTGTCTCCATGGGCCAGAATCGTCTTCGCCTGGTCATACATGGAAAAGTACGCGGACACGAGAAGCGGCCAGTTCGGACGATACCGGGGATTTGCTTCAAGCCCCTCCATACTTGTTTGAGCCGCAAGCTCAAGGTTATAGGCGAACTCCGGGACTTTCTTCGCCTCGACCCGTTGCCGCTCCTTGTTCCAGTTCCAGATAAGCGCGTCCCCGTACAGTTTGCGCATCACCTGAGGCTCGGCAAGGTAATAACTCTCGGCCAGCCGATGGTACAGTTTCTCGGAGGACACGAGGTTCTGAAACGTCTGCGCCTCGAAGAGCTTAACTTCAAGCGACCTCCAGTAGTCCACGTAATTTCGCAGGCGAGACGGAAGCCCCTTTATATTCCGCAAATAATGCCGGTGGACACCCAGTGCATCCGCTCCATCCCCCGAACTGCCGTGTCTGTGCAGAATATACTTCATGCCCGCTTCATCCTGGTATACGTTTCTGAGCCCCAGCGCACTGGCCCCCGGCCACTGTTGATGGTCTGATTTCTTCGGGGATTTCGTTGCCGATGTCTCTTTGTCAGCAAGCACATCGTCCTGTATCTCTTCCCACCAGTGCTGGTGTCCCTGCTCTTCACGGGCCGATTTCGACAGAAGACGATCCAGTTGCTCGGACACGATCTCCTGCGTCCCGCTGGCACGTCTTCCAAATACGTGTTGTTTCAACTGAGAGGGCAAGCCGCGGAGATGTGTCAGGTAATGACGATGTGTGTGATTCTCCTTCGTTTTTGTATCCCCTGCCACGTCGTGCGTGTGCACGATATATTTCAGGCCCACATCGTCAATATAGATGTTCTTGAGGCCCAGGTCGGAAGCCCCCTCCCAGATGATATGCTCGGACGAATCGACGTCCTGTCCCCCCCCGGATTCCTCGTTGATTCTCAGGTAATTGTTTTTGATGTTAGCCCAGTTGTGGGTGTGGTTCTGCTTGCGCCGGGCCGCCCTCACCATCAACTGATCCACACGACCCTGAAGCACGTTTCGCAGTCGTGCGCGATCGTTGTCAGCCACGGCCGTTTTCAGACGTGACGGAATCCGGGATTCCAATATATTCATGATCGACTCCCGGGCTTCGCGTCTGACCAGGTTGCTTGAATCAGACTCAAACCGCTTTTTCAGGGCGGGAATGGCACGGGGGTCCTCAAGGTTCCCGAGCACCAGCGCCGCATTTCTTCGCTGGGTCTTATCGTTGCTCTTCAGGGCTTCAACGACCGGAAGAAGCACCTTCTCTCCCATCTCCGAAAGGGTTGTAATTGCCATGGTCCGCGCTTCGGCATCGGCCGACGCAAGTTCCTGAATCAGCCCGGGCGCCGCGTATTCGCCCGCCGCCATGAGTTTCCGCTGTGCTTCCAGACGGGTCTGGTATCCTTCCGCCGTCAGGTCCTCAACCAGCTCGGCAATGCGGGATTCGTCCATTTTCCACGTCCAGTAGGCCCCTTTTGAGAGCTCAAGGATCCGTTCGGCGGCATGTCGGAGCTCGGGATCCGCCAGCATACGATTGAACAGTTCTGTGTTCGTCTGCTCCCACAGCCAGCGCAACAGTCGTCCCCTTTCCTCGGGCGCAAGTTCGTTTGCAGCCTCGATCGCTTTCTGGAATGACGTATACGCCTTGCCCGCGTTCTCGTTCTCCAGCTCCTGAACCCCCTGCTGATACAGATTTCGTACCTGTTCTCTCGTATCGGATTGAGCGGTGACAACAACTGAAGAAACAAAGAACGTGAAAAGGAAAAGCAAACTTACGTGCGACATGCATCTGCGGAACGAGGCAATTTTCCTCACCACATCAACCTCCTATCAATTTGTCAGGGACACGTTTGCGCTTTCAGGGTTGTTTGCAGCACCCTATCGAAAAACGTTTATACAAGCTTATCTTAATTTTAGCAAATGTCTATTCTTTATCAAGATTCTTTCGGAGGCCGTTTCACTCATCCTCAATCCGATTCCTGGAAGTACTCCTGCCGCCCCTCGCTCCTCCCGGTGGGTCGCATAGATACCGGAGGAGCCGGTTACGGAAAATACGCCTCAGGGAACGATACGACCGTCTCAGCTCAGTATGATACCGCATCCGTAAATATTCTGGAAAGACCCACTCGCAGATGCTCCCCCCCTGCTACTCCTCACCTATTCGTTCCGAAAGGAAGGTTACAATTTACATTTGCCGGCAGGGGCACCGGCGTTCCCAAGCTCTTCACGAGTGGGTAAGCAGTTACACCCCCCTTATTCTTCTTCACTGCATACGCTCCGATTCGCTTGCGCGAACTTACCCGCGATCTTCATCCACGCGGGACCCGAACAACGTCAGCGCCGTGGCATTTTCGATCTCGACGTCCACGAGCTGCCCCCGGAGATCCTCCTCTCCCCGTGAAAACACCACAATGTCGTTACCGGGAGCTCGACCGGCCCAGCGGTCCTTATCCGTTTTGCTCGGTCCTTCCACAAACACCTCAACCGTGTCCCCGATCATGTTCATGTGCCGTCGGAGTGATACCTTTTCCTGCACGTCCAGTAAAATATGATTTCGTTCCTGCTTGATCTCATCGGGCACATCATCTTCGAACACGTCTTTTGCCGGCGTATTGGGCCGG
The DNA here is from genome assembly GCA_964466525.1 of uncultured Planctomycetia bacterium. Lineage (GTDB taxonomy): Bacteria > Planctomycetota > MHYJ01 > CAYXQY01 > CAYXQY01 > CAYXQY01. The sequence continues at coordinate 428 of CAYXQY010000233.1, read as the reverse complement.
GTGGAGTATTTAAAAATGTACGACTGGCCGATGTTCGCTTCAGCGATCAGCTCTTTTGACTTTTGAAAATCCTCTTCAGTTTCACCGGGAAACCCCACGATAAAATCGCTTGCAATATTGATGTTCGGCACGATCTCCCGGGCCATTTCACAGGTTTCCAGGTACGTTTCGTACGTATAGCCCCTCGCCATTTTCTTTAACATTTTGTTTGAACCGGACTGTGCCGGTATATGCAGATACGGCATCACCTTCGGGAGGTCCGCCATGGCGTGAAAGAGCCCTTTCGTCGCAAAAAAAGGATGGGAGGTCACGAACCGTATGCGATCGATGCCTTCCACGTCATGAATGTGCCTGAGAAGGTATTCCAGGTTATACTTCCAGTCGTCGGGATTCTGAAATACAGTGCCGTTTCGATCCACCGCTTCTTC
>CAYXQY010000232.1:0-5216 GCA_964466525.1 uncultured Planctomycetia bacterium | reverse complement strand
CCCGCAACCACCGGATCGACAATCCGGGACTCTGGCCAGTTGAGCTACGCCCCCATGAGTAAAAAGGAACACAAATAACTGGCTATAATTATAGTGCGTTTACGACGTGAATTCAAGAGATAGATTCAAATGATTCGTCCCGAAGTCAGACGGCTGATTTTTGTACTGATCTGCATGGTTACGGTGCAACAGCTGGCGATTTCTCAACCCGACAGGGCGGAAGAACGTACTGAACAGGATCGGCTCGTTATGCAGGAAGGGACCCGTCTTACGGGGAATATCCTCCGACAGACACAGGAGCGGATCGTATTTGAGATGGCTGACCCCAACAGCAGGATGGCGATTCCGCTGAAAGATATTTACAGTATGAACGGGCTGACGATGGACCTGTTTCGCCGGATGCAATCGTACCTTGAAAAGACGGAAGAGCGGATTGAGGAACTTTTCAATGCCTCTTTTGTAACGGACCCACAGTTGCGCATGGCCAATCCTTCCGGGTTCGGAAAGAATAGCGGGACCGGATCGGCTTTTCCGTCTGCCGGTTCCGTTCCGACGGAACTGCAGATGTATTCCGAACTCGGCATCCTGAGCCGGGAAGTTGACAAAGAAATCGATTCGATTCTGAAACGGCTACACGGAAAAATACAGATACATGCACATGCGGATCAGGCTCATTTGCTTGTGCTCCCCCGGTCCAGGGCGATTTCTACGGGGGCTGACGGTGGGTTAACGTACCTTGATCGGTATCGGATTTCTCATCTTGTGGCTCATCTGTTCCTCCGGCAGCATGGTTCGAAGGACGAAGGAACAAAACCTCGAGGCGTGGCTGGATCCAGCACGGAGAATGAGCTTGCAACAGCCGGCATACGGGAGGGACTGGCAAATTATATCGCTCTGTGGTGTATTCAGAACGAGATGGGACTGGGTGAAAAAGAGCCCCTTCCGCTCCATGCACTCCTGGATCCAGGAGCTCATTTTTCATCCAGCGGTTGGAAAACGTTGCCACCGTTTTTAAGGCAACGGTATACGCGTCTCCTGCGGGAAGGGTTGCGGTTTGCATGGCTGGGGAGGAGGTTTGGTAACGACAATCGATGGGTTGAGCGTTATGGCCAACACGTGGAATCTACAAGGGCAATAGCGGAACCGGAGCGGTTTTTTTCCGGTCATCTAACAGATTACCGGTTCAAAAGCCCGAATGACACGCCGTCCATGAGCGATCCATGGTCGGTATCGTACAGGGGAGCTCTGGGATACCATACGGTTTCGTGGATTGTGGATCGGTTGGCCTATGGCCAATCCGAAGATGATGATTGGCTGGCCGGGTACCGTACGGATCTGTTATGGGGCCTTTCATCGAAGGCGGATGACCGAAAACTGGTCGGCTGGGTGACCGAGTGGGCGAACACGGAGGATGCCCGGTCGTTCTACAGAGCGGTGCGCAGGACCCTGGACGAACGACCATGGCCTCTTGAGCCCGGCTGGCAGGGGGGCAAACATCAGTTTTATCAGCGCGGAGGCCGGCGTGTATCCGTGGATCGCCGGGATGAGCGTGTATTTGTCCTGATCGCTCCCTCGGCGGACACACACAACGTCATGCTGGAACGATTGACGGCTCTGAACGTTGATTCTCGGGATATGAACTCCTCTTTTAAGGTGTCGGAGAAACGCGTTCGTGAGGCCTCAAACAAATACGACAGTCTGACAGAAGTCTGGGCTCCTGTTCAACCCGGAAACGCCGGGCTTCAATTCGAACATCCCCGTGTGCAACTCTCGAATCCATTTCTGCAATTTCATGTACCCTCCTTCTGGTCGGTAAAAACAGAACCGGCAAAAGATGCAGAACTCGTCGGTCTCGAGTACGGAGAACAGTCAACGAACGAAATTCAGGTTCGTGCTCTCCGTATGAAACAGTCGATCAATAACGCCCTTCTTTCACTTCTTCGGTACAGGGAACTCCAGCGGGAGGGAGGGGTCCGTTCCGTTCGTCGACTTCCTCTTTCCGGGAACACGTCTTCTGCATCGAAGTCGGGGGGAGGCATCGTGGGCACGTACCGGTATTCGCTGTTGACCGGAGACGGTTCCGGGAAGTTTGTAAGGGAGAGGGCCTTCCGAAGCGATCGAACTGTTTTCCTGTTTCAGCTCATCACGTCGGAGCGGCCGGGCTCGTACATGACACGAACGTTTCAGAAATTTCTACGGGGTGTTTCAGTTTCCAATGACAACTAAGCCTTTGAGCAGAACCGATCGGCGCAGCCGTATGTTGGACCTTCTTCAGTTCACCGGTTGGATTGTTCTTTGTCTCGTTCTGTGGGGGAGTCCGTTCCGTGACGCCGCTGCGGAGCCGGAGACGTTATCCGAATCCAAGATACAGGAGATCATGGAAACGGTTTCTGAAATCCGCGGCCTTGCATTACGCGAAAAGGTTACCGTACAGAAAATGAATCGAGAGGAACTTTCACGTTACGTACAGAAAAAACTGAAGGAGGAGTTTCCTCCGTCCCGGGCAAGGAAGTTCGAACGAACGCTGCGAGCATTTGAACTGTTTCCCGAGGATCGTGACTTGCGGAGCACACTGAAACAAATGCTTGTTCAGTCAATCATGGGATTTTACGAGCCGGAAACGGATGAATTATTTCTGATCCGTGAAGAGGGGGAAGGAAAGGGGAACGACCGCCTGGGCATGTTCAGGCGGCTGGTTGAAAAATTAAATATCAGTCCACTGGAAATTTATGCCGCACATGAGTTAACTCATGCACTTCAGGATCAATATTTCGAGTTGGAAACCCTTCCGTTCCGGGACGACAGCAACGACGATCGGGTTCTGGCTCAGAAAGCGCTGATTGAAGGAGGGGCTTCGTATGTAATGTACGAGTACATATTAAACAAACAGGGACTTTCACTCCACACGGTCATGTCGACGATGAAGCCGGGGCTGGAGAACATGCTTTTTTCGGACATGGGTGGAATGGTGGGGATGGATGTACCGCTTTTTGTGCAGAAGTCGCTGCTCTTCCCGTATATAGCAGGTTTGCAGTTTGTGCTGGAAGGAAAACAGCGGTCAGATGGAAAATGGAAGGCATTGAATCGGGCGTATGAGGAGATGCCACAGTCGACCGAGCAAATTCTTCATCCCGAGAAATATTTTCGACAACGTGATGTTCCCCGTTTGCCCGAGTTGCCGGAATTCTCGGCCATGAAAAGCGGCGATTATTCCTTTTTACAGCAAAACCGGTTCGGGGAATACGGGATACATCTTCTCTTTTTAACGTTCTTTCCCGATCAGGTTGGTCGCATCAACGAAGCCCGCACCGGATGGGATGGAGATACGTACCGTGTGTACGGTCACGATTCGTCCAGCCAATTCAGGTACGTCTGGGTGACGGGCTGGGATTCGAAGAAGGATGCCCGGGAGTTCGTCTCGCTCTACGCTGAACTGTTGCACGAAAAACTGGAGCCGGAACGGACCATGCATCGAAACGGACGGCGGTTGTTCCTCGATTCGAAGGGAAAACTCGCATTTCTTCACCGGGATGGCCGGGAGGTGTTGGTTGGTGAAGGATTATCGTTCGATCATATTTCCTCCGTGATTCGGCGCGCATGGCACGAAACCTCCTGGCCAACGCCCGATTCAAAACCGGTAGACCCGGGGCCAGCTGATTAGCGTACGCCGGGCCTTCAGGGGGTTGACAACAATTTTTCGTACGGATAGAATAGCATACCAAAAAATATGGTTCAGGTAACGCTGCAACCATGCGGTCAAGGGTGGGGCACATTGATTGTTCGATCGGTTTTGAATCATACTTAGCTTCCGTCCAGTTTCACCCGCGCAGATATTGAAACGTATTCTTGTGGAGAAGGATACCCCATGAAAATTTTTGACCCGCACGTTCACGCGATTTCCCGGACGACCGACGATTACGAAGACATGGCGGCGGCGGACATTCGGAAGATTCTTGAGCCGGCGTTCTGGCTCGGCCAGCCACGCACACACGTGGGAACGTTTCTGGATTACTTTGCCTGGATTACGGAATTCGAACAGGAACGGGCCGCGGAGTACAACGTGGCGCATTACGCTGCGATTGCGGTGAATCCAAAGGAAGCCAACGATCGGGAACTGGCCGAAGAGGTGCTCGAAGAAATGCCGCCGTTCCTCGAACGGGACAGTGTGGTGGCCGTCGGAGAGGTCGGCTTTGACCGCATCACCGACGACGAGGAGGAAATCATGAAGAAGCAGATCGAAATAGCGCAGGAGGCCGACCTCCCGATCCTCGTCCACACCCCGCATCAACGTAAGGAAGAAGGGACCCAGCGGACGATCAATATCCTGAAGGACATGGATGTGAACGAGGGCCGGGTGTTGATTGATCACAACACCGAGGAAACGATCGGCATGGTTCTCGACGCCGGATACTGGGCCGGTCATTCAGTGTATACGCGTACAAAGCTCACACCCAAGCGCGTGGCGGACATCGTACAGGAGTACGGGATCGAACGTGTCACGGTGAACAGTGCAGCGGACTGGGGACCGTCCAATCCGCTGAACGTCCCGAAAACAGTGAACGAACTGCGAACCCGCGGCTTTACGGACCCGAAACTGCACAAGCTGGTCTGGGAAAACCCGCTTGAATTTTACAATCAGAGCGGTCGGATTGGGCGCGATCCGGTGTGATGAATGGAACGTCCGACGCTGTTCTGTTTGATATGGACGGGACCCTGATCGACTCCCGTCAGAACGCAATCCGATCGGTGAAGAAAGGGCTGATGTCCATTGATAGGGAAGTGGATGAATCGGTTCCGGTACCGACCGAGGAGCGGATTACGGCTTTAATCGGCGTTCCCTCCGACCAGTATTTCCGTCGAATTCTTCCGGAGCACCTCCAGAAGTACCGGGAGCGGGTGGAGGATCGGATCGGGAAGTTTGAACAGGAGGGGATCAGGAAAGGAAACGTCCGTTTCTACGACGGAATGAAGTCGATCCTCAAGGAGCTCGCACAGTCCGACCTCTCCCTCGGACTGGTGACAAACGCCGGGCGGAGGTACTTCGAAGCCCATCGAAGCACGCTGGAACTTGACCGGTACTTCGACCTGCTCTACTGCGTCGACGACAGCCGGAGCAAGGAGAAGGAGGAACTCGTGGAGCGGTTTCTGGAGCAACGGGAACAACCGGAGACGGTGATGGTGGGGGACCGCAGGTACGACCTCGAAGCCGCACGCCA
>CAYXQY010000231.1:0-5243 GCA_964466525.1 uncultured Planctomycetia bacterium | reverse complement strand
GTTTGTCTGCAGGTGACGTACTGCGCGAATGCTGAATTCCTACACCGGGAACGGCATGAACGGTGAGCGCGGGCGTCTCAAACAAATTAGATAACGGGGAGAGGGAGGATTCACGTGTTCGTTCCTTCCTTCTTTGATCGACTTTCCGGCGCAAGTCAGGCAGGATTTCGTGTGAAAATAAATGACTCCGGCGGTCATTTCCACGTAGAAGTTAACGGAAAAACCATTGATCCGGCGTAAACAGGAAGTATGCGTTTGAATGACCTCTCGGGTCTTTCCGACGAAGTCTACGTTGATTTGTGGTGAAAATCGTTCTCATGACCGGTGTGTACATCGGCCGGGAGTGTAAGGCGCAGTACTTTCAAAAGTACTCATGGGGGGGTTAACGAGCAATTTCCTCGGAGCTACCCATCAGTTTTTCCTGCAGCTGGGCGGAGTCCTGTGCGTGACGCATCATGGTTTGATAGTCAATTTTGTCGTCGGTGTACAGTTCAAACAGGTGGTCGTCGAGCAGCTGCATTCCCTCTTTCTTTCCGGTCTGGATTTGTGACTGGATTTTGTGTGTCTGGTTCTCACGGATGAGGTGACGGCATGCGGAGTTCATGAAGAGAATTTCGAACGCCGCCACCCGGCCGTCCGTGTCCGACCGGGGCATAAGGGCCTGTGAAATGATGCATTCCAGCGCGACCGACAGCTGTGCTCGGATCTGTGATTGCTGTTCTTTGGGAAAGGTGTCCACGATACGGTTGATAGTTCGAGCGGCTCCGGTGGTGTGCACCGTACCGAGAACGAGGTGTCCGGTTTCAGCGGCAGTAACCGCCGCTTCGATCGTTTCCCGGTCCCGCATCTCCCCCACCAGCATGATGTCCGGGTCCGCCCGCAGTGCGCGGCGCAGTGCCTCCGCGAAGGAGGGCACGTCCACATCGACCTGACGCTGTGTAATGATGGATTGTTTGTGTTCGTGATAGAACTCAATGGGATCCTCCACCGTGATGATATGGCGATCCGCGTTTCGGTTGATGAAATCGATACAGGTGGCCAGGGTGGTCGTTTTCCCGGAACCGGTTGGTCCGGTTACCAGGAAAAGTCCCCGTGGTTTAAGCAGGCTTTTCTTGATTTTATCCGGGGGCAGGCCGATTTCGTCAAACGTCATGAGTTCATCCGGGATCATCCGAAGCACAAGTCCTACGTGTCCCTTCTGTTTGAAGATTGCACATCGAAACCGGGCCTTGTCTTCGTGAGCGTATGAGAAATCCGCCGATCCGCACTCGACAAGTTCCTCCTGCGCACGTTCCGGCGCGATTTCTCTCATGTACGCTTCGGTATCTTCAGGCGTCAGTTCGTCCAGTGAGTTCACGGGCCGGAGTTTGCCGTGCAGTCGAAGGATCGGTGGAGCCCCCACCGGGAGGTGAAGGTCGGATCCACCTTTTTCGTAGATCAGGTCGAGTAGTGAGTATATATCCGCAGACATAACTAAGCGGTTAAACTTGTGCGAATAATCAGGTGTAAACGATATCTTCCCGCTGTGCGACCCGTAACACTTCCTGGAACGTCGACTGGCCGTCCAATACTTTTCGGACCCCATCTTCCAGGAGGGTCGTCATTCCGCTCAACCGTGCCTGTTCCGTGATTTTTCGGGTATCTTCCTGGTTAAACGTCATTTCACGAATCGTCGAGTTCATTTCCATCAGTTCAAAAACGGCCGTACGACCGGAAAATCCGTCTCCGTCACATTCACTGCATCCCACCGCCTGGTAGACTTTTTTTCCTTCCAGATCATCCCGGGACAGGCCGACGGCCCGCAGTTCCGTTTCCTCGGGTTCGTACGGTTCCTTGCAGGCGGGACAAAGCACACGAATCAACCGCTGGGCCATGACCGCCTGGACGGAGGAGGAAACCAGAAAGGGTTTGACCCCGATGTCCATCAGGCGCGTCAGGGCGGAGGGCGCATCGTTGGTGTGCAGCGTGCTGAACACAAGGTGTCCGGTCAGTGCGGCCTGAATGGCAATGTCCGCCGTCTCCTGGTCCCGGATTTCTCCGACCAGAATGATGTTTGGTGATTGTCGAAGGACCGCACGCAGGATTCGCTGGAAGTCCAGACCAATTTTATGGTTTACCTGTGACTGATTAATTCCTTCCAGTTCGTACTCAACCGGGTTCTCGGCGGTAATAATTTTGACGTCCGGCTGATTCAATTCCTGCAGGGCAGCATAAAGGGTCGTTGTTTTTCCCGAACCGGTCGGACCGGTCACGAGAAAGATCCCGTTCGGACGGTTGATAATTTCATCAAAACGCTCCTTGTCGGTCGGATGAAACCCGAGCGATTCCAGGCTTTTCAGCCCTTCCTCCTTGTCGAGGATCCGCATCACCATACTTTCCCCGTGCGTCGATGGAAGCGCGGAGACACGCAGGTCCAGATCCTTCCCCATCAACGTGATTTTGATTCGGCCATCCTGTGGTTTTCGTTTTTCGGCGATGTCCATGCCGGCCATGATCTTGAGTCGTGAGATGATGGAGCCCTGCAGTCGCTTGGGCGGAGAATCCACTTCCCGGCAGATTCCGTCCACCCGGTACCGCACCCGGAGGCGATTTTCCATCGGTTCGATATGAATGTCCGACGCTCCGCTCTTGACCGCTTCGGAAATGATCAGCGTGACGAGTCGAATGACCGGAGAGTCCTCCTCTTCCTCATCCTCCATCTCTTCGATGTCGGTGTCGCTATCACGGATTTCAATATCGTCGTCGTCAGCGTCCGTGAGTTCATCGAACATTGAATCGACCTCCGTGTCGCTGGTCTCCGTGTTGTAATAGTGCTGGTGGGCTTTCTTTAACTGTTTCTCCGTGGTTAGAACACACTTCACGTCGTGGTTTAGCACAAATCGCAGGTTGTCAAGCGTCATGAAGTCCAGAGGGTCGCTCATTGCTACCGTAAGCGTCCCTTCCTCTAGCCGAACCGGCACGATATCGTACTCCTGGGCTACGTTGCGGGGCACCGCATCAATGATTTCATCAGGGATCTCCAGGTCACTCATGTCGACGACCGGCATGTCGTACTGCTCGGATAGGGCCCTTGTTAGTTCTTTTTGGTTAATGACGCCTTCGTCGATCAGGATCTGACCGAGTTTTCGATCCCGGTCCTCCTTTTTCTGAATTTTGAGGACTTTCTTGATCTGTTTCTTGGACGCAAAGCCAAGATCAACCAGGATCCTACCGATTTTCTTTTGTTTATTCATACAGACGCCCCATCAAATGGTGTGGAAGATTGATTTCTGACGAGGATTGTGCGGATGCGGGTGCATCGAAAAAGCGCGAACCGGTGGGATAAAAAGAGACGATCCCCCGGAAACGGATTCTGGGTCACTTCTTGCGAATCGATCTCATCGAAACAGGAATACTGTGAATTTAGAATAAGACATTTTATCAAAAAATCGAAATCAAATCTATTCTGTGTTTTTTCGTGCGAGGGGGACGTTCCAAATACCTGTTGGACGAGGTTTTCCTTCGCTGTGGATGTTCCGGATAGCAGGTTGGTTGGGAGTGATGTACAGTTTAACGTAGAAAGAAACACATTCCTGATTCCGCCGATTCTATCTGTCGGATATCGAAGGGTCGGGCCCATATGACAGGCGACGTATTTTTCCCGAGCCGGATATTTCTTATAAAGGTAGTCATGGACAGGTTGTAAATTTCCATAAGGTGTCATGGAAGACCAGAGCGAATCGAACGAGCTGTCGGAGATTATGTTTCCCTCGTCCGTACACTACGTGTTGAAACGGGAACTCGGACGGGGGGGCATGGGAATCGTGTTTCTCGCCGAACGGAACGCGTGTGGTGTGAAAGATCAGGTGGTGTTGAAAACGGTGATTTCGATTTCGGAAGAATACCTGAAAAGGCTCAAGAAGGAGGCCAACATTGCCACCGCCCTTCGACACGAGAACATCGTCAAGACATACGGACTGGAATCCATTCAACTGAGAAAGCTTCCCCCCAGCTTCCGCGATCAGATCGGTGGGCTTGAGAGCGGGGTCCGGCAGACCCTACGGAACGTCCGGCGGCGGAAGCTGAACAAGTTCCTCGACCGAAATCATGAAAAAGAAGCTAAAAACGAAGGGGAAATTTTTCTGATCTGCATGGACTACGTTGACGGGATGGACCTGGAGGAACTGCACAGGTATCACGTGAACCGGGACCTTCTCCTGCCGGTTCCGCTGGTCGGGTTCATTGTCTCAAGGATCTGTCGGGCGCTCGGTTACGCCCACGAGCACATCATTCATCGGGACGTGTCCCCCGGAAACATCCTGATCAATCGTCACGGGGTCTGCAAGCTGACGGACTTCGGGGTTGCAGTGGAGGCGGACGAACCGGTTAACATTATCGTTGGTAAAGCCGAATACATGTCCCCCGAACAGCTGCGGAAAGAGCAGGTCGACGAGCGTTCCGACCTATTCTCGCTCGGCGTGGTTGCGTATGAACTGCTGACCGGTATTCGGCTGTTCGAGGTGCCCGGAGATATGGAGGTCCCGGAGAGAGTGGATTATGTGCGTCAGCTGCATCAGCGGTCCTTTCCCCCTCCCAACAGGATTCGTCCGGAAATACCGGAGGTCTTTTCAAACCTGGTTCATCGAATGATAAGCAACAATCGGGACGATCGTCCGAAAGACGCGATGAAAACCGGAGACATCCTCGAGCAGGAATACCTGTACGCGGAAGGATTTGGCCCGACGAACAACAGTCTCGCTTCTTACATTGATATCTTCGAGTCCGGCTTCGAGACGTCCTCGGATTACCAGATCAATCAGCTGAAGTTCCTGAACACGTACGAAAACAGCACGCTCCGTCGTGGGTTTCACCGGGAGAACTTTACGGAAACGGGACTGAAGATGTTGAAGAACAGAGGAATTGAACCCTCAAAAGGGTCGTAGGACGACCGTTAACGGCATAGTCGGAGGTCCTGGAAATGAGGGGGCTGCTTCTCATTCCTTGCTCCTCGAGCTGCTCTCGTTTTTACGGACGTACGTCAGGGCTTTTCTGGCATTTATTACTCAAAGTTTTTCAGGGTTTGCCTTCCAGCTATTTTCCGGTGCCGAGCCGGGTGCCGCACCCTAAGAAGCACCCATCGGACAGATTGCTGGCGCGAGGAGTTTCTGTTTGGAACGTTCACCGAACAAATCGTTAATTCAGATTTTGTCCGGATTTCGTCATTTAGCGCCGGGCCTATTAAGGTTCTTACATTTTTTTCGGGG
>CAYXQY010000230.1:0-5264 GCA_964466525.1 uncultured Planctomycetia bacterium | reverse complement strand
CTGATCAAATGAAACTGACGCGAGGTAACGTACGGTATTCATCTTCGGAAAACAACCCTGTTAATGATCATGTTCTTCATGAATTTTGCGAACTATCAACACAATCGGGAAACCTCCCGACACGTCCATTATCGACTCTACACCGCTCTCATGCGCTCGTAGAAATCAGGAAGATTCAGCTGTATCTTCAGTGGACCGTCGGGTTGTCGTTCTCGCACACGCTGACAGAATTTCCGATGCTGTTTCTTCGATGGCCATTGTTTCCCGGACCGCAGTTCCGGTTGCAGGAAGACACGCAGCTGGCCTTTTCCCCCGATACTGTTCTGATTGAGGAATTGGAGTTGCTCACAGAGGTCCACGGTTCCTGAGACATCCTCCGACGTATTGGACACATCGATGAAGAACTTCATTTTCGGACCACCGGCTGAAAGAAAATAATTCATCCAGCGGTGAAGCTGGTCCTGATTTGCCTGATGAAGCACACTGTCGTTCGCGGTGCCAAGATGCGCCGACAAAGATGTATTGTTATATCTATCGAGAAGATGATCGTATTTCCAGACAGGATGATCGGGTCGCGGGTTACCCAGTTGATAGCAGATCGGACGCTGTCCCCAGTGGGTGTGAAACCGTTCCAGGAATTCCAGGTCCCACCGGGCGGGGTCTGTTTTGTTCTTCGTAAGAACCTGACCGAGTGTGACAAACTGGATACCCTGCTGGTTCACCACATCAGTGACGAGGTCGAGAGTGGTCGACGGGGAGTGATGCGTCAGGGAGGGCCACCCGGGGCTCTGAAGGTCGTGGTTCTGGTCATACTGATCAATTTGTCCGATCCAGCATCGGTTTTTGACGTTTGTTCTGACAAACGGGACCGGACGAATCCGTTCTTTTGAAGCTACGAGTGAAGGTCGCTTCGACCCGACATCCGATGAAAGCTTGTTTTCTGAAATCTTTTCCTCGTCTTCCACCAGTTGTAGAAGGTTCAGAAACCTCTTCCGATCCACGGGAAGTTCGGCTTCGGACAGCAGAAGGTCCGCTTGTTCGGATATATGATCCCGCAAGGGAAATGATCGGGAAGGAACGATACAGACGAGCTTCTCACCGTGCTTATAGTCAGTACGGGTTTCAAGTGTGTCGATAAGGTCCTGAAGTGCAAACCAGTCGCCGGGCCAGGACAGATAGCAAACCCAGACGGGAAACGAAAAGATCGATCGACGGGATTCGAGCGACCAGGGTGCCTGGCGATGTTTTTGGATGCAACGAAAATAATCCGGTGCCGGATGTATGAAATGCTCCGTAAACCATTTCGGAAGTTGCTGGAGTCTTCGGTAAAGACGGTGAAACCCCGGCCGAAGAAACGCATGTCCGTCCCGACCGGGTCCGATAAGGAGAGCACTTCTGGATATGGAGCCGGTGTCGGCGTGTGCGGGCCCGGGAAACAGGTACCGGGCGGGGCCGGAAATGGATCGAAGTTCAGCAACGAGAGGCTCGGGAAGTGAAGAGATGTTCATCAATCATCCGAAGAAAAAAGAGGGGGAGAAGGCTGTTCCTTTTCCATGTCCATGTATTCAATTCCCTTCTCAGTGAGTTCTCGGCCACGGGCCGTTTTCCGGAGGAACCCCTGACGAATGAGATACGGTTCGTGAACCTGTTCAATCGTGCCCGTTTCCTCACCGATTGCGGCTGAGATGGTCTTTACCCCGCACGGCCCCCCACCGTGTTCCACGAGCACCGAGAGAATTTCACGATCCGTTTCCTGTAGGCCGTGCGGATCAACGTCCAGCATGCGCAATCCCCGTTCCGCGATTTCCTCTGTAATTTTATTGTCTGACTCAAGCTGTGCAAGATCACGAATACGTCGAAGAAATCGGTTTGCAACCCGGGGGGTGCCCCGAGCTCGTTTTGAGATCTGATGGGCCGCTTCATCCGTGATCTCCACGTCAAGAATATGGGCCGTGCGTGCAATGATCCGTTGAAGCTCCTCGGGAGGGTAATATTGAATTTTCTCTCGAACTCCGAATCTGGAACGTAGTGCGGAGGTCAGAAGTCCCATTCGCGTTGTGGCGCCAATCATGGTGAATTGAGGAAGGTCCAGCGAAACCGATCGGGCGTGTGGCCCGCTGTCAATAATAATATCGATTTCATAGTCCTCCATTGCGGAGTACAGATACTCTTCGACATCTCTGGAGAGACGATGAATCTCGTCGATGAACAGAACGTCCCCAAATTCCAGATTTGTCAGAATACCGGCGAGGTCCCCCGCTTTTTCGAGGATCGGCCCGGAGGTATTGTGAAATTCCGCTTCCGTTTCGTTGGCGATCATGCGTGCAAGGGTGGTTTTTCCGAGACCGGGCGGTCCGGATAGAATAATATGGTCGACGGGCTCACCACGTTCTTCAGCGGCCTCAATGTAGACGTTGAGGTTCCGAACAACCTCCTGCTGACCGATGAATTCATCAAAGGTCGAGGGCCGGATCGCTTGTTCAAAATCAACGTCGTCTCCGAGTGGTTCTCCGGAAGTTACACGATCCGTGTCATCCATTGGCTCTTGCGGGTGAGAATGTGAGTTCTGAACCGTGCGGGCGTATTGATCCTGCTGATCACTTTTTTGTACGAGAAAATAGATATCGGGTCAATCCGGACAACAGATCTACCGGATCGCATCGACCCGAGGTATGTAATCGGAGAGAACAGCAGGAGAAGTTTAAATGGTTCAATTGTGCCTCTTCTTCGGAAGTCAAAACGCCCTTTAATAGTCTCCACGAGGATCAATCACATGTTTTTCTTCCACATTGTATCGCAAAGCGCTGGAGGTTTGCTGAGCCGAAGAGGCATTTTGTGGGGTTCCCGCCCGATTGAACACCGGAGGATTGGTCCTCTGTTTTCCGGTCTTCCTCAGATCACTCTTCTTCATCCGGCAGTTCGGATTCAACGCTTTCCGGTTCCTCTGGTTCCGACTCTGGTTCTTCCGCCGACGAGTTTGTTTCGGTAACCTGATCCGTTTCCTGTTCTTCGTCCCGGTCCTCCCGGATCTCAGCCGCTTTCCCTTTCTGTTCGGACAGGTAGTATAGTTTCGATCGACGGACGCGGCCGGAACGCACCCTTTCAATGTGGTCAATTTTGGGACTGTGAAGTGGGAACACCCGTTCCACCCCCTCGCCCTGAACCATCTTCCGCACGGTAAACGTTTCGTCGAGCCCACTTCCTTTACGGGCCGTGACGTACCCTTCAAATCGTTGTGTTCGTTTAGCTCCACCTTCACTGATGATCACGTGAACCTGAATGGTGTCACCGACTTCGAAGTCCGGAATGTCTTCTTTCATGTAGTCCTGCTGAATGTCTTCGACAAGTTCTTGCATGATTCCTACTCCTCAATAAATTAGTAAATTGATTTGCAATAACATCCGTATGCTTGACGCGATTAGTCAACTTCAATTTAAACGGATGTTTCGTTCGTACGGTCCTTCAGCGCTTGTTCGTAAAACCCGTGAGGAACTCGTTCCTGAGCGGTAATTTTACACAGAACCTGTTTGAGTAATAAACGCGACAGGTCTGAACAATTACTGATAAGCAAACGTAATAGAACCGATGAACACATGATTATATGAAAAGTACTGGCCATTGTAAACCAGGGGGGTTTGATCTATCACCTGGATCTATCAGGGTGTACTTCAGTACCCATGGATAGAACAGAAATCATAAAGAAACAGGCACACACCTGTAGCATGTTTGTATATGCAGCCAAGAGGGCCGGAATATTACCGACCATTTACAGTTCCACGCGGACCAGAGGCCCTTATACCAGCTGAGTCTATTTGTTCGAAAAGGAATGTAAAGTCCTCGTGAAAGGTGTTAAACTGACTACAGTAATGGGAAAGTTCGGCAATTATTTACTGGTTTATTTGAGAAATGAGTTATGAAGAACATAACAACAAGTTTACTTCCCCTTTCCGCTTTCGTGCTGTTTCTGTTCGGTCTGTTTTGTGTAACGTCTGAAGCACATCCTGAAGTACATCAGGCGCTGCATTCCGACGGAGACGATTTCCTTGAATCCCTGAACCGGGAACAGCGAGAGGCCGCAACATTTCCACTTACCCATGATGCACGTACGGATTGGTCCTTTTTCCCGGGAGACCGCGCGGGCATATCACTGGCGGAAATGAAACCGGAACAGCGCCGAATCATGCATCGGTTGTTACAGAACAGTTTGAGCAGGAAAGGTTATATGAAAGTGAATCATATTCTTCATATCGAAGACGTTCTCGGCCGGATGGAAGGCAATTCTCATTACGATTCCGGTTATTATTTTTCGGCGTTTTTCGGACAACCGGATGCAAAGGCACCGTGGGCGTTTCGATTTGAAGGTCATCACCTGTCCTTAAATTATACGTTGAAAGACGGGGAGGTTGTTTCGGTAACGCCGGCGTTTTTCGGGGCCAATCCAGCAATTGTACCAGAGGGCCCTTACGCCGGGAAAGAAACCCTTGTTCGTGAACAGAAGCTGGCTCGCTCGCTTGTACAATCCCTGGAAAAGTCGGTCCGGAAGAAAGCGATTTTCAAACAAGAAGCGTACAGGGAAATTGTGACCGATCATGATGAATCGATTGACCTCGGATCGCCGAAAGGTGTATCCATGTCCGGCATGACCGAGAAAAACGCGAGGTTGCTTGAGGAACTGATCCGGGTGTACACGGGAAACTTTCACCGGGATTTGGCCAACGAGCTCTCACGTGCATTTTTACAGGCCGGATCCGATCAGGTTTATTTTGGATGGGCCGGGTCTATCGCCCCGGGCAAACCTCACTATTACCGAATCCAGGCTCCCGGAATGATCATTGAATACGATAACGTTCAGGATGGAGCAAATCACATCCACAGCGTGATACGCTCCTCAAAAGGGGATTTCGGGCGTGATGTCCTGGCGGATCACTATAAGAATAGTTCCCATCACGAGGAGGAAAACTAGGAGGCTGCTGAAAACCCCCGCTTCGTCAGTAGAATGCATTTCAGATCTCCGTAGTGCGCGGTTTCGCAGGCGGTGCCGAAGCGTATCGGCGAGAAGACGCAATCGCCCAGAGATTCCAATTGCATTCGATCTCCTTGAGACGAAACGAGTTACGCCGATTCCCTTTGTCAAACATATTCAAATCGCAACATTTCGTTGCTTTTTGAAATGAACAATTACTACGTAATCCCCTCGGATGCACTGACGGCATCGACTGCGGCGGACTCCGCGCTCTTCGACACAACTCGTTTCGCTGACGTTG
>CAYXQY010000229.1:0-5328 GCA_964466525.1 uncultured Planctomycetia bacterium | reverse complement strand
ACGCCAGGTGTTTTTCTGTGGGCCCTCCGATCTGTGACACGTGTTCTTCATCGATCCGTCGGGTCTGTGGTTCCGTCTTTTCTTGAACGTCCCTGCCGGCCGAGCCCGCCAGCCCGGACACTCCGGCATGCGACGCGTTCAGTTCCTGTTCCAGCTGATCCTCACTGAGTCTGTTTGCGTCCTGAAAATCACCCTCCCACTCCGGTTTTAGTTTTTTGATCCGTTCCTCAAGGGGGGGATGTGTGGAGAACAGCATACGGAAATCGGAGATCGCTCGACTGAAAAACATGTGACTCGCTTCATCCGCATTTTGATGGATGATGGTCCCGGATTTCGAATATCCCCCGATGGACATGAGCGCACCGGCCAGTCCATCCGGATTCCGGGTAAACTGCACGGCCGATGCGTCTGCCAGGTACTCACGCTGGCGGTTGACCGCTGACTTAATCAGGTTTCCGAAAAACGTACCGGTATACCCGATAATCAGAATGCCCAGCCCCAGCAGAATCAGCCAGACGGCCGAGGAGCTTCGTCTGGAGGACGTGGTCGTATGGAAACCCGACCGAAAAATATAATAGCCGAGCAGGCCAATCACAAGGATGCCGTGAACAACCCCGATCAGGCGGATATTTAACCGCATGTCTCCGTTCAGAATGTGGCTGAACTCGTGTGCTATCACCCCCTGCAGCTCGGAGCGTGAAAGTCGTTCCGCAGCACCCCGTGTTACCCCGATCACCGCGTCATCCACCGAGTACCCTGCGGCAAATGCATTGATACCGGATTCTTCCAGTATATATACGGGCGGAGCGGAGACCCCGGAAGCAAGCGCCATCTCCTGCACCACATTCAGGAGGCGTTTTTCAACGAGACCGCCGGAATCGTAGTGGATTTGTTTGCCCCCGAGCCGCTCGGCGATACTTTTCCCTCCGTCGTTGAGCTGGACGATCTTGTAAAGACAGCCCAGGCCGACCACACCCAGTGTTACCAGTGCAATGATCACGAAAAGTGGCAATTGATCACCCGCCGGTTGAGCCCCCGTAATACCCAGTATGTATGAAACAAAGAAGTACGTGACCGTGATGATCGATAGTACGGCGAGTGAAAGGTACAGCACAAGCCAGAATGTCCTGTTCCTGGCCTGGTCCTGACGTTCGAAAAAATTCGTGGCCATGGGATTTTACTGTTAAAACGACACGTCCGGTGCCTCCTCCAGTTCCTCACGATTTTTGAATTCGAGATGAGACGCTTCGTCAGGATGTCCAAAAGCCGGGGCAAGGATAATGGCGGGGAAGGATTCCCGGTATGTATTGTAGTTCATGACCGCGTCGTTATACGCCTGTCGCGCAAAGGAAATCTTGTTTTCCGTCGTTGTCAGTTCTTCGTGCAGCTGCTGCATGTTTTCGCTGGCTTTCAAGTCCGGATAATCCTCCACCGTTACCATGAACCGTCCCAATGCATTCGACAGCATGTTTTCAAGTCCGGCGAGGTTCTCCATCATCTCCGAATCACCCGGGTTGTTGGCCGCTTCCTCCAGGCCTTTCTGAGCCTGGTTCCGTGCTTCGGTCACGTTCTGTAACGTTTCCTGCTCGTGTTCGAGATATCCCTTCGCCGTCTCGACCAGGTTCGGGATAAGGTCATGTCGACGTTTCAGCTGAACTTCAATCTGAGCGAACGCGTTTTCGTACCGGTTTTCCAGCTGAACAAGCCGGTTATAGATGCTGGCAATGTAGAGAACCGTTGCGATGACAATCAGTGCCAGAACGCCAAAAACGATAAGTACCGCCATCATGGTTGATTTATGACTGCAAAAAACAGAAAGAACAATGGAGGTGGTGTTGAACCTCTATTTCCGATGGATTTCAATCCGAAGCAATTTCACCCCGGCAAGAAATATCCTACTCAGAAGATTCAGGTATTTCAATGGAACCGCGAATCATATGAAATCATTTTATTCAATAGATTAGAAGATGGTCTTAATTTGTCGTCAATTCGTTTCGTTGGATTGCATGACGAGACAATTCCCGACGAATATGTGTTTTTAACGGGCTTGATGCATTCGACATCGTGGAGCGGAGAAAATCGGCTATGCGAGAACTCTGGTTCCAGGTAACGGGATTCGCATACGGACCCTCCGGATTGGGCGTGGTGCCCCACCAGCTTCCGTTCCACTCGTCGGTCCGGTGGTATAACCTGATAAGGGCCGTCAGAATGTGTCGTTTGACCGTTTCCTCGTGCGTTTGCTTGAAGCGTTTTACAAGGCCCGAAACCACCTGTTTTTCATGGAATTGAGATAATACGTCAACAGCTCCATTCGTGTACGGTCCTCCGATTGCTTCCATGCAGGGATCAATCGCGTGGAGTTTTACCAGCGTGCGAATGGCAAGGTGCGGAATCACCCGACCCGCATCCGGTTGAGCGTGTACCGGCTCCTTCTCCGGAAGCGCACCGGTCCGTCTGCGAGTCAGTGGTAATACGTCTTCGGCAGCGTCCTGTGCGTTCATACGCCCCAGACTGATCAATGCCTGAGCCTGTACGTTTGGATTCGGGTCCTGTAATGCATTTACGTACGGATCCGTTTTTACGTTTCCGAGTTGTCCCTTTCGATCCGTAACCGCACGGAGAACGTACGGTTTTATCTTCTTCCGATCGGATTGATCCATGAGCAGTGGATTCGCTTCCTCACCGTACATCTGTTTGATCGCAAATACGGCGGCAACACGTCCGTACAGCGGTGCTTTCCTGTTCTGGACAAGGTTCAGAAGCGCCTGTTTTACATCGTTTGATTGGTTCCGATCCAGCAATGCTCGCTGATACAGTTTTCGCTGTTGAGCCGAGGGGACCGTTAGCTTTTGCACCAGTTCACGATTGGACAGTTCGTCCGGATCTTCAGGGGGATGTGGAATATACGACTTCGGCTTAACCTGTGTGATGTATCCGACGTTTTTCCCTTTATATTTAAATTTTCCATTTTTCCAGCTGCTAACAAATAATCGTCCGGTACCGTCGATATCCAGATCCGTGGGTTTTGAAATGCTCATAAACGTACTCTGGTTATCCGTAAACGTTGGCCCCGTTTTCTCAATACGGTGCTTGTACACGGTAAAGGTTCCCCAATCCGCGGTCAGTAACAGGTCATTGTATTTCTCGGGCCATCTCAGGTCATGGAGGTAAAGGGCACCCGCTCCCGACCCGCCGCCGTATTGCCCGAGCGGGGGCATGGTTTCTTCAGGAAAATCCCTGTATCTTGCCGGGTATCCATACCGACCCGACTGAATCAGGTGACTGACCCGAACGTTCCAGCCTTCACCGTCGTTTGTATTGTCCCGGGTAAATACATTCATGAACGGATCAATCGCGACATCGTAGATGTTTCTCAATTCCCAGGAGTGTACTTCCATGTTTGAGCCGTCCGGCCGGACCCGTATGACCCCGCCGCCCCTCTTATGGATTTCCGTTCCGTCCACAGCACGTGTATTCTGTAATCCGAAATCCCCCACGGCAACATAGATCCATCCATCAATTCCCATGCGTATACCATTGACCGCATGGTCCACGCCGCGCTTGTTGATCCATTGAGAGGAGACATTTTTGATCAGGGTTTTTTGTTGATCCGCCTCTCCATCCCGGTCTTTATCGTGCAGCAGTGTTAGTTTCGGTGGATGCAGCACCCACAATTTTCCCCGATCATATACAAGGCCGCGGGGGTGGTCCAGCTCGGCAAATGATTTGATTCGATCCGCTTTACCATCTCCATTCATGTCCGTCAGGCGTAGAATTTTTCCGTGACCTTTCTTCTTGCCAAGCGAGCCCTGTGGGTCCACTCCCACAAAAACGTGACCGGAGGGGGTGGCCGTGACACAGGCAGGATAATTTACCTCGGGGGGGGTCGCGTAAAGAGATGCTTCAAACGTTTCAGGGACATTCAACGTATCGGGAGAAACGGTTGACGCCGACGGTTTTTGTATGACGGGTGGATTCTTTGACGAATACGCTTCCAGCTCCCAGATGCTTCCCCAGTAGCCGCTGTCGTTTCCGAGGTACGTCACACGAAGAAATTTCGCGTCCACCTTATCGAAGGAGTGATTTACGATCTGTTCGACCTCGTCGTTGTCCGACGCGTCCACCACGGTTTTCCAGGAGGTACCATCCGCAGAGGTCTCAACCCTGTATCGATACGCGGTATCCGGTTTTTCCCAGTGAATCCGGACGGATTGAAGGGGGGACAAATCGTCAAACTTTACCTGAAACCATTGTGGAGCGCTGTCGTCCGACGCACACCAACGCGTCTGACGATTTCCATCCACGGCGTATCGGGCAAAATTATCCCTGCTTTCCTGGACGGAAGAAGCGTCAACCTCCTTTTCCAGTGCCCTGTTGTTTGGGACCCCCGGTCGATCTTTCGAAGTTCCGTCGCTTCCGAGAAGGTCATTCAATCGTTCTCGATCCTCCTCTTTTTCGGAATGGATGTGCTCTTCGCTGTCCTTCCCTACCGACCAGAGAATCCCCCGTGTGAGCATATCGAGAAACGTTTTGTCCGCCATGGTTGCGTTGTGGTGTCCGAGCGAGGTGCCAAACATGCGTGTGTTTTCCGGGCCGTACTGATTCGTCCAGATCGCGGTGTGATCATCCTCCGTTCCGACCTGGCGTCCCGTGGCTAAAACGTTGGTCCCCTCGAGAACCTTCTCTATCTTGTACAGTTCACCGTTCGGCGTCGTCCATCCGGAGCCGATCGGTTTCGTGATAAAGTGATCTGGTTGTTTATTCCGTACCTGGATTGGTTTTTTGGATTTATGACTATTTGACCGTACACCGATCGCCTGATCCCAGATCGGTTCGTCCAGCGAACGAAACGTGTGCAAAGCACAGTGGATAAATACGGCCGGTGTTCCCGATTTGTGCGGGGCCAATACACGATTCACCCAGGAGGGATCATCGATATTTGCGAAGCATAAATTATAGACCACCACGTCGTACCCCGCTGCCCAACCTTTCTTCTTAAAGAGCGGTATTTTCGCATTCGTACTTTCCCCTCCCTGGTGAACCACCGTCCATTTGACGTTCGCACGTGCGGATACCCCGGTGGGAATG
The DNA here is from genome assembly GCA_964466525.1 of uncultured Planctomycetia bacterium. Classification (GTDB taxonomy): domain Bacteria; phylum Planctomycetota; class MHYJ01; order CAYXQY01; family CAYXQY01; genus CAYXQY01. Next base: position 240 of record CAYXQY010000229.1, on the reverse strand, counting down.
ATTTTCTTCTGCGTGGGGTAATCATGACAGCATCCACCGGTGACAAGCAGGGCCTTAATGGGTTTTCCGGAGTTCGGTTCGGCATAAAGGACCGTTGAGATGAGCAACAGACACACCGACAATACAGCAGATGAAACGTTTTTCATGTCAGGTTGGAATATAAATTGGTCGTAAGAAAATCGCCCCTGAAAGTGAGGTGCGCTCAGTGGTTGGGGGATCAGGAGATATTTTAGAAGGCAA
>CAYXQY010000228.1:0-5373 GCA_964466525.1 uncultured Planctomycetia bacterium | reverse complement strand
AGCAGAACTGATCGAGCGAGAGAGTGAAGAAAAACTGATGGCGTCCTTTGTCGTCGTCCAGCCCGGAAATGAATTGCCGGAACTACTGATCAACCTCCTTACCGCACCGACGGAAGCCGCAGTCCGTGCCTCAGAACGCCAGCGAAAAATCTGGATAGAATATCTGGAAAACATCAAGAATCTTTTGAAAGAAGAGGATAGCAAGGAAGTAAAAAACAATATTATCAAAGAACATCTGTCCATGGCTCCCGTATGGAGTACGAGTGCTAAAGTTTCTTCCGATTCCTGATATGAGCAACTACCACTTTCGAAATCTGGTGTTCGAAGGAGGCGGTGTGAAAGGAATAGCGTATGTCGGGGCGCTGAAGAAGCTGGACCGGAAGGGAATTCTCAAGCAAATCAAACGTGTGGGCGGTGCTTCGGCCGGTGCGATTACGGCGGTACTTCTATCACTCGACTACTCCATCGATGAACTGGATAAAGTTCTGCGAAATGTTGATTTTCGGAATTTCATGGACGATGCCCCGTGGGGCGTTATCGGGGACCTGTACAACCTTTGGAACGGATACGGAATTTACGGAGGCGAATTTTTTCAGGAATGGATCGGCAAACTGATTGCTGAGAAAACGGACGGTCCCGATACCACATTCGCCGCTCTCGAAAATTCCGACTACCGGGACCTCCGTCTGGTGGGGGCCAACCTCTCCCGTGGAAAACCCGTTCTTTTCTCAAGACAGACCACCCCTGATACGTCGATCAAAAAAGCGGTGCGAATTTCCATGTCCCTTCCGTTTTTCTTCCGTTCGCAAACCCACGACGGAGATCAATACATTGACGGCGGTATCTATCGGAATTATCCGGTGAAGATGTTTGATCGTCGGAAATACGTTGATGACCCCAATCATATTAGAGAAACAGAATATTACGCCGAAGCGGAAGGCAATCGAATATACAATCAGGAGACGCTGGGATTCAGGCTGGATACCAAAACGGAGATCAAGCAGTTTTTGACCGATGAATCTGCGATTCCGTCTGAATCGATTGACGGTATCAGAGATTTTGTGATGAATGTTATGGGGGCTGTGTTCGACCTGCAGAACCGCCTTCACCTCCATTCCGACGACTGGCAACGCACCATTTATATCGACACGATCGGCGTGGGGACCACGGATTTTGACCTGAAGGACGAGAAGAAACGCGAGCTGATTGAAGAAGGGAAAAAAGGAGTGCGGAAATACTTTGAATGGTACGATAATGCAGGAGAGGAACCGTCGAATAAACCGGACTACGTTTAGTCTGTTCAGCGCTTTGCCCACCCGGGAGCAGGATCAAAAGCGGCCGGAGGCCGCGCGGTTATGAGGTTCGTCCGGGGGACCGGAAAGACGGGCGGACGGCTGTTTTCCGTGAATTCTTGTGTTTCGATGGGCATCAGTTTCTTCTATTTTTCGGGTCGTTTGGGCCTCGTAGATCCTGGGGATGGGGCGTTCCAGTCGATCCATTTCCCCGCGGGGTGGGGAAATCCATGTTTCCGTCGGGCGCATTTCACCCCGGGTTTCGCTCGCTTCGCTTCGCTCCTCCCGGGGCTACAGTCTGTCGCCCCTCGCGGGGCTTTAGAAAATACCGGGAATCGGTTTCCTTCGCTCGGCCGGGGTTAAGACGATGTCGCTCCTCCGGGGCTTGAACATCTGTTAACATGCATCTCACCATTCAGGAGCGTGTAGTCGGCCGAGCTTCTTAACAGAGAGCGGGTTCCGGCGGGACCGGCCCGGTGGGATGGGGCGGGTCCCTGATTGCTACGCGCAAATCGAGTCAGTTTCAGGCCTTTCCGGTTCATGAATCCGATAAGTGGTCGTTACTTTCTGGCTGTTGAAGGTGATATAATAAAAAACCACGAAGGACATGTTGAGATTCTAAATCCGTTCCCGCTGTTTTTGTGCGCGAATTGCATTTCGTCAAATCGGTGCTTCCCATGACGACCGCAGAGCAGATCAAAAAACAGGTCGAGAAGTTCCCCGAGTCCGTTCAATCGGAAGTTCTTGATTTCATTGAATTCCTCGAAGCAAAGCTCGAGGACCGTTCGGAGGAGGCCAGATGGGAATCGTTTTCACTGAAATCAGCGATGCGGGGTATGGAATCGGAGGAAACGGCGTATTCCCGAAGTGATATGATCGAGGAATTTTAATGGTTTCTGACGGTCAGATTGTTTTGTTCGAGTTTCCCCGAACCGATCAAACGACGGGCAAGCTCCGGCCGGCATTAGCGATTCGGAAAACGCCCGGTCCGTACGATGACTGGCTGATCTGCATGATCTCCTCTCAAACCGACCGGGCCATCGAAGGATTTGACGAAATAATTCGGCCCGGTGACGACGACTTTGATCGGTCCGGGTTAAAGGAGAGTAGTGTTTTTCGGATTGCTCGACTTGCCGTTGTTCATCAGGACATTTTACAGGGCGCCATTGGGGAGATCTCTCCCGAGCGAGTACAACGGATACGCCGGAAGCTGTCCGATTGGCTTCGTGGAAATTAGTTTTGGGGCGTTCCATTCGATCCATTTCCCCGCGGGGCGGGGAAATCCCTGTTTCGGCCGACCCATCTTAACCCCGGGTTTCGCTCGCTTCGCTCCACCCGGGGCTACACTCTGTCGCCCCTGCGGGGCTTTAAAACCCCCGGGCTTTGCCCGGTTTCCTTCGTTCCGCCCGGGGGAAGACGATGTCCCCCTCCGGTACTGGAACATCTGCGAACGTGTATTTCATCGTTCCTGAACATGCATCCGACTGTTCTACTCGCCTGTAGACGACTCCGCAGAGACCGGCCAGGTGAGCGACGAGCCGGGTTCTCCGGGCTACTGATCCGTTCTTTCATTGATTCTGTTATTCGTATAACGGGAGGCCGGTTAATTCATAAGCGGTCGGTCGCTCGACTATGGCAGGGAGGTGCTCCATAGTCTTCCGCTTCCGGACGAAGACGTTATACCACTCCCGGGTTTGATCTCGAAATGTCCGAAATCGAGCAAATATAGTTGTTCATTCACCGGGTCAAAGGTGATGTCAATGGGACGATTGAACGTTCCAGCACGTAAGGGTTCCATTTCCCCGCTTTCCGGATCGACCCGAACAAATCGGCGTCCGACTCGATCCCCCTCCGGTGCTGTCATCGGCCGCTCGTCGCCAAATAACGCCACCACAAGTTCTCCACCAGCGTCCGTATGATGCTCCGGGAGAACGTCAAATTTCGTTGCGGCGCTATGAGACGGGAAGCGAAACAGCGGGGATTCCGGGTCGGGAAGTTCGTGGTGATTTGCCAGCAAAAATTCCGGCTCGGGCCCCTCGTCCGGCTGAAAACGGTCATCGGTCACGGGGGTTCCACCGATGAAATCCGGCCATCCGTACCAGGCGTCTTTCTCGACCTCAAACAGCAGATCGGGCGCCTTCGCCACGGGTCGACTCCCGCGCACGTCCATTCCCTGGTCGGTGGCAATCAGTCGTCCGTCCGGGAGGAAACCCAATCCATAGGCATTTCTCAAGCCCCAGGCCACAAGTTCCAGATTTGAACCGTCCGGCCGACATCGCATAACGGAAGCCGTGCAGGGGACCTCGGGTTCTATGCGCTGTCCGGGTTCCGTTGTCGTCCCGAACGGGACGAATGCTCCGGTCCTTGTGGTTTGCTCTTCCGCATCGACAAGCGGATTCGAGGTTTGTACATTCACTCCCCGAAGCTCGATTTCATATCCCGGTATATCATGAGCGTGCGGCAGTCGCTGGAGCCATCCGATCTCGTACGCGTCGAGCCCGATGATCCCCGCGTTGGTCATGGCTCCCTGGCTGAAATACAGCCAGTCGTCCGGTCCCATCACGGCCATGTTGGTGTGATAATTACCGGGCCCCGGTAAATTCTCCAGAACCGTGGAACATTGTGTTCCGTCGCTGGTGATTCGGGTAATTCGAGCAGGGGCTCCCCCCTCCGTGACGAAAAGGGTGTCGTTATGGCACGTGAGACCATTCACCGGTGCCTGAAGATCTTCGGCAAGAAGCTCCGGGTTTTCGTCGGAGGTCAATTTCCAGATGCGTCCCCCCGGAGACGCCCGGTCAAATGAAAGGCCGGATTCGGCAACATACAGAGAACCCGTCCCGTCGACGGTGATACCTGTGGGAAAGTTCAGGTCCCCCATAACCAGCTTTCTGGATCGACCCGTCATGGCTTCGGCGGATGACATCGCGTTATCCCAGCAGGAGCACGGGAATTGACAGGAAAACAAGCATTACAATACCGACTACGCGAGGTTCTGGAATGCTGGTTCGAACCCATTTCCCGAGAGACAAACCGAAGAAAGCGGTGATTCCACTGATGCCTCCGGTCAACAGGACGCCGATCAGCAGGTTTGACGAGGTTCCGAATGCCAGAGACGCTCCGGCAAAGAGGTTGTCGAAGCTAAACAGAAGCGGGATAAACAGAAGGGTCCACCGGCTGTTGATCCATTCTCCTGCGCGGTGGCTACGGATCGCCCCTCCGATCAGAAGTATGCCCACGGCAACGAGTCCGAACCATTCCATAAATTCCCCGAATTCGGCCACACGGGGACTGATCATGCCGGCGAGAACATATCCCAGCAGGGGCATGCCCGCTTCAAACAGACCAAACAGCACCGGGAGAACCCGACGCTGTCGATCATCGAGGTCCGCGGTTCCGAGACTCAGTGAGATCCGCAGGTTGTCGAGACTGACGAACAGCCCGAGAAGTAGATATTTTATCATGGGAGGTTTCTGGAATTTGATTCACGGTTGCAGTTTAAAGATTTGAAGCTGGTTATCGCTGAAACCGGCCACGATATAATCCCTGTAGATCGCCGGCCCCATCGTGCCGGACGCACCGGGGGAGGTTGGACTCCGGAGTGTTCGAAGGTGGTTCCCGTTCGCCGCGTCAAACACGTACAGCCCGTTTGCGGTCGTCCCCATCACCACCACGTCGTTGGTCGTGGCCGGGGAACACATGCCGGCTTCACCGGGTGTTGTGTACATTGGCGGCTGAGAATTCGTGTATTTCGGCGGATTGTTTCCACTGGTTGGCCACGCGTCGTTGAGCGTGTTCCAGTCGATAGCACGCATGAACGGGGTCGTTTTGTGGTCGATGGAGTCTGTTGTGGCGTAGCCTCCAAGCCCAACGTAAATCTTCTGCTCGGAATAATTCACGGCTGCGGTGGCCATCACGCCCGCTCGATTTTCCCCGCCGGTTGGATTGATATCCGGAAATGGACTGCCGGTGGCTTTGTACGGGAGGAGCTGACGCTGGTCGACGACGTTCATCGATTTGGCGTCAAGCAGGAAGAACGATCCGTTCTTGCTGCCAAATGCCACAAGGCGCCTGCCGCCACGGG
>CAYXQY010000227.1:0-5374 GCA_964466525.1 uncultured Planctomycetia bacterium | reverse complement strand
GATCATCGTCCGTTCGTGACTCCTTCCGAACGGACACCTTCACCCGACCCTCGTCCGTGAACTTCACCGCGTTCCCCATTAGGTTGATCAGAACCTGTTTTAACCGGTTTGAATCCCCGACCAACCGGTCCGGCACCTCCTCGTCCACGTCAAGCGTCACCAGGAGATCCTCGTCCCGAATCCACGGACCGAACAGGTTGGTCACCTCCTGCAGCACCTCACGGAGTTGAAACGGCTGTTCCATCAGTTTCAGGGTGCCGTTTTCAACCCGGTCGATGTCCAGGATGTCGTTCGTAATATGAAGCATCATCTGTGCGGTGGACCAGATAATCTGTAGATACTCATCCTGAGTCGGGTTCAGGTCGGTCGAGGACATCAGATCCGCAATCCCGATAATCGAATTCAACGGGGTGCGCAGGTCATGGGTGGTCCGAGCCACGAAATCGGACTTAAGCTGGCTCATCCGTTTCGTCTCCTCAACCTGTTCCTTCAATTTCTGTTGCTGTTTGACCTGTTCCGTGATATCTTCCGCAACTCCGGTGATCATCGTTAACTCCCCGTTCTGACGTACCGGGTACGACCGGTCGCGTATCCATCGCCAGGATCCATCCACGTTCACACGGTATGTCTCGTTGTACCCATCCGACCGGCGCTTCTTAAACAGGGTCTTCACAAACTCCCGATCCTCGGGATGCACCTGTTCAAACAACGAGGAGGGGTCTGTCATCATCTGTTCCCTTGTGACGCCGAACACGTGTGCACACTGGGAACTCATATACAAAAATTCATCCACCTCCGGGTCGTACTGCCAGAACACCCCGCCAATGGTCTCCGCGAGTTTACGAAACCGCTCCTCACGGCGGCGTGACTCCTGAAGCTCTCGCTCCTGACGGGCGGTTTCGGTGATGTCTCTATAGGACACGAATACCCGTGACCAATCCTCGTGACCGTGTACAAGTTGCAAATCCCGTAAGATCTGGCGCTCTTCGCCATCAAACGTTCGGATACTCGAACGTGACGCATGAGATTTCCCGCCGTTCCATAACTCATGCAGCTCCCGGCGGACCGACCTTCTTGTTCGTTCCGTGATGATCCGACGGAACTGCTCGACCAATTGTTGCTTGCTATCAGCACCGACAATATCCACCGAAGTCTGGTTCGGAAGAACCACTTCAATTCCATCCATCACGGCGTCGAAATCCTCCGGATGTTCCTTCAGATACGAGTTGAGATCCGTTGTTCCTTCTGGAATCAGCTCATTCAGTTTCTTTTTTGCACCGGACCAGTCCTCCTCCCACAACCCGATGGGGGCGTTTTCGAACAGTGTGCGGAAGCGACGTTCCTGCTGCATCAGGCGAATCAGGTTTCGCTGGTTTTCCGTCACGTCAATGAGAACCCCGGTCCACGTCACGTCTCCGTCCCCGTAATCTTCCGGCTCCGCTCGTAATTCCAGCCATCTTTCTCCCTTATCCGGATGATCAATTCGAAACTCCTCTCGAAGTTCCGTCCGTTCCCTGCGGGATGCGTCAATTGCCTCACTCAGTTCAGCTCGGTCGTCCTCGTGAATCAGGGTTGTGAAACACCCGGGGTCCGCCTCCGCCCGTTCCGCCGGCACACCGGTCAGTGTTTTCAACCCTTCACTGACAAATGTGAACGTAAGGAGCCGATCCGGTTCGGTCCGTAATTGACACGTCGCCCCCGGGACCTGGTTGCTCACTTTTTGAAAAAACCGGGCCTGATCACTGATTTTCTGCCGGGCCTCCTTCCACTCCGTGATGTCTCTTGCCAGGGCCAGTATCCGGGCGTGATCCTCGATCTCGATGTAATTCGCGTGGACCTCCACGGGAATTTCCTGACCGCTCTTGCGTCGGTGTCTCGTCTCAAGGGTCACCGGGCCAGTCTCTTTCAGCTTCTCCCGGAACGTCGACCAGTCCATCCGCTTTCCGAATTCCGGATTGATGTCCGATACCCGCATGCCGAGAAGCTCATCCCGGGAATACCCGAGAATGTCTCGGGCCGTCTTATTTACGTCAATAAATCGTTCGGTTTCCGGATCCACGATAAAAATCGAATCCGGGCTTCGCTGCATGGTCTCTCGAAACAGTTTCAGCTCCTGTTCGAACAGTTTTCGCTGTGTGATGTCCTGCTGGTATCCGAGAAACCGGTTCACGTCTCCCCCCTCATCCCAAATCGGTGTAATGATCAGCTGGTTCCAGAACATCTCCCCGTCCGCCCGGTAATTTCGGAGTTCGACCGTAATCGGTTCTTCGTTATCTACGGCCTCTCGAATTTCCCGGACGACCTCATCATCCGTCTCCTCACCCTGCAGAAAACGGCAGTTTCGACCGAGCACCTTCTCCCGACTGTACCCGGTCATGCGTTCAAACCCATCGTTCATGAAGCAGATCGGGTTGTCCTCCGCCGTGGCATCCGTCATGACAATGCCAATTGGAGATTGATCGATGGCCTTACTTTTTTCTTCAAGACGTCGTTCCTGCCGCTTCTGTTCCGTCACGTCTTCCTGAATGGCGATGTACGAACGGGTCTCCCCGAACTCGTTGTTTACGGGAACAATGGTCTGCTGAGCGTAGTAAAGCTCCCCGGACTTCCGTCTGTTTACAATCTCCCCCTTCCACACGTCCCCGGCGGTAATCGTGTCCCATAACTCGTTGTAAAACGTTTCTTCGTGCACACCCGAGGACAGTACCTGAGGGGGTTTTCCGATCAACTCGTCCCGGTCGTATCCCGACATCTCCAGCAGTTCATTATTGACGTACGTAATCGTTCCCTCCGAATCCGTCATAAACACCCCGTGTCCCGAGGACTCCACGGCCTGTCGGAATTCATTGCGTGAGTGTTCCCGGTCACCCGGATCATACGGCCGCTCCAGGACCCCGTACAACACCTCCACACGACCCTCCTCCACGCAGGGCGTCAGCGTAACCTGACAGGGCCCCTCCAATAATTCTCCGGCAAGGGGGATCCGGAATACGATCCGCTGACAATCCCTGACACATCGTCGGAACTGATTCAGGACAGTCGGCCGATCTTCTTCTTTACACAGTTCAAGAAGCCCTTTTATGTCCTTTTCGTCTTCGACCCCGGCCTTCCGACGAAACGCCTCATTGACCCTCCGGCAGTCAAATTGAACTTCCTCCCCACCGTCCCGGAGCACGTCAACGGCAAACGCAGGTGTATCAAGGTCTGAATAGAGATGTTCAAAATGCCCATTCTTTGTACCGCTGCTCATGTCGGCAACCTATGTTTAACGACTTCCCTGCACCTGCGATCCCTGTCTCACCCGGTCCCCCCCTTTTGTCGCCCCGAACCGGATGGAATGGGTTCCTCCGTTCACCCAATTATTTTTTGCTTGCCCGCCCCGATCATTATTATTCGAAGATAAATCTCGACATCCCTAACGCTCTTCTCCGTGAATGTAATGGAACGATGTCACACATTCACTCCTAAAAAATTTACTTGTAATCGATATCATCCGAAATACGCAATATGTTTTCAACTACACGTAAATTGATACCCGATTCAGAACCTTCTCAGCCATCAGGCGTTCGACCCAGGAACACTCGCCCCTCTCCGCCATTAAACGCACTCACATCGACACGGAAGGGCTTTCGTCGGACCAGTTCCCCAGCAGGCGCCGGAGCACGATGATCTGTCCGGTGTGGTACGAACGGTGGTCAATCAACACCTGAACTTCCTTCAGCAGTGTCTGACCGCTGCCATGGGATAACGGCTCCGTCAGGGTACATTCCGGATCCTGTATCAGGTCGATCATTCGGTCCCGGTCGCGTTGAATCCGCCCCAGGGACGCCTTCCACTCCTCCTGCGAAACGTCAGCCCGTTTCTCGGGCCAGTACCCGTCCGGGAATGCCGGGGAGGTGTGGTCGGAATTCGTGCAGAACTCAACGATGTCCCACTGGGCGATCCGGATGTGTTCCAGCAGGTCCCACAGCGTGTACGGAAGATCCCCCACCTCCCTGCATCGATCCGCTGCGGGAACGCCGGCCACGGCTTCGCGTAGCGTTGCATGGGCGTTCCCCTCCTTCAGATACGCCACAAGCTGTTTCCGGGTGTGATCATCCGTCATGTTTCGAAGAATTCAGTAAACAATTACGGTTACCATGAAGAGACAAAAAAGTACGCTTGAGAATCATACGGAAACATGCCCTGACGTTTTCGGCATAACTCGCTTTCCTCCTCTGGAAGGCTTCGATCTCTCAGGGCCGTTCTCGATATCTCCGTGTGCGTATGGTATTCGTTCTTTACGGGACAGATCTCGTTGGGTATGCGAATAAAAAATACCGACGGGACGTGAAACTCCCGTCGGTATCTTAAATTCATTCAGGATGATTCCGGCGCCGTGTTAGAACTTGATCGAAACCCCGGCGGCGTAGTTATGGACGTCCGTGTCTTCGTAAAACAGCCCGGTGTAGTTCCCGTACAGCGAGACGTTTTCCCGGAGTTTGGTCTTGATACCTGCACCAAGTTCGTAAGCGTTCTCATCAATGTCACCGGTTTCGATTTCAAAACCACTGTTCGCACCGGTGAACCTCGCGTTGATGTTATCGTTGTCTTCGCTGAATTCCCGGCGCCAGGCCGCCGTAAGGGACGGAACGAATTCGATGTTGTTGAATTTCATGCTTTTGGACAGACGACCACCGACACGGCTTTCAAGGGAGTCATGTGTTTGATCATCCACCGACAGGTTGGCGGATCCGGCCCCCTCTTCCGTGTAGCCATCCTGGTCGTAGTGTATGTACCGACCGCCGACGATCGGTTCGGCCGTCAGGTCGTCCCGCGCCACCAGGTCGTACCCTGCGGAGGCATCGATCGCGTAATCCGTCGCATCGTACTGCGCTTCGGCCGTCCCGTTCATCGTCTCACGCTCGGAGTCGTTGTCGTGCACCCCGACGCTGGCCGATCCCTCGACGTGAAGCTGTTCCAGGGCCCGTCCCGGATCCCAGCTAAGGTACGGACCGACCCTGTACGACTCCGCGTCCACTTCGCCACCCATGCCGCCGAACGAAATGTCGGACTTGGCGTACGCGAAGCTAAGGCCGGCACTAACCTCATCGGTGAACTCGTAGTCCGCTCCGGTGAGCACACCGAGCGTGTTGGTCTGATAGGGAACACGGTCCGTACTCGAGTTATCGTCGGCCGTCATGCCGAATCCACGGACGTATCCACCCCAGCGATTATCCCGGTTCTGAGCGTGAGCGACGGGCAACTTCTCGGCCTCTTTGAGCTTACGTGTCGGGCTCTGTATCTGGTTCGACCCCATCGTCAGGCCCATCATCGTACCACGACTTTGATCCGCAAGGATACTGGCCTGTCTGGAGAGAATCGACTGTGTAAT
>CAYXQY010000226.1:4769-5395 GCA_964466525.1 uncultured Planctomycetia bacterium | reverse complement strand
GAATTTCCATGGCACGAGGCGATGGGACGGTCGGTGATTGAGCAGATGAACCAGGTTCAACCGGATGTTGTGAGTTATCTCGGGGACTATTCCGCCGGACCGCACCGGAAACCATACACCACGTGGCGAGATCTACACCTTGCCAATGCCCCGATGTTCCTGGGCACGGGAAACCACGAAAACGACAACCGGAACGAGTGGATTTTCTCGAAATTTTTTGGCCGCTGGAAGGAAGAGCGGGAAACGGGCTGGTACGAGCAGGTTCAGGCCGGAAACTTTTCGTTCATCACACTTGACGGAAACTACCTCTGGTCCGGGAACCACAGCCTGACGAACATGGACGACGAACAGCTCGACTGGTTTCAAAAGAGGATGGAAAACACCAGTGCCGGTTTACACGTCGTTATGGATGAAGCGTCCATTCGCATGCGGAACTGGCGGAACCGGAACGTGGGCAGCAGTTACCACGCCTCTGATGCAAAGGATGCCCTGCAGCGTCTTCGCCGGATTACGGAATCGCATCGTTCACTGGTCCTGCAGGGGGACCGCCATCAGGGTTCCGTTCTGACGAAGGGAAAAGGGACCTACCTTCAGGTGCCCGCTCCCGCCCGGTCGTTCGTGTGGGA
>CAYXQY010000226.1:0-4759 GCA_964466525.1 uncultured Planctomycetia bacterium | reverse complement strand
GTCGTTTGGACTTTACAAGTACGCCGGGTTTGGTCTGGTGCGGGCTCGTGCTGACGGGACGCTCCCCTTCTGCGAGGTCGTGGGCCTGTACGGCGAAAACAGCTCACGGACCTATCACTATACGTGGAAGCCGAAACGGGATGTCTTTCCCTGGGATATCCCGGTTTTTGAGATCCAGCAACCGAACACCGGCTCACTCGACGTGCAGATCGGTGACACGATCGGTTATGAAAATTTCCCCGTCGTCCGGCGGAACCATGGACTCTGGGGACCGGGCCGGTACACGATTCACTCCGACGGCCGGGTCATCTTGGGACTGCAGCTCCCGCGGCTATACGGAACCCATTCGTTTCGCCGACAGGGAGAGCTGGTTCCGTCGAAGGGGGTTGTCGAGGCAAACGTCACCAACTGGACGCCGAAACGGCGACGCATGAAAATTTCCAGCAATCCCGGAACAAACCGGATCCGGCTTCGCCTGACCGACCTGCCCCGAAACACCGCCTTTACGGTTAAGGCCGGTGACCAAACGATGACCGGGAAAACCGATACAAACGGGGAGCTAACGGTTGAACTGGAGCAGGATTTTTCGAATCCGACCCTCGTTGAGATTCGTCCCAACTAAATTACCTCCTCACTCGTTTACGACCGTTATGATTCCGGACACCGACAACTGTCGCCGCAGATATCCCGCGGAAGATCCCTTCCTCTTTTCGATACTTCTCCTCTTCCTTACCATACAGCTCCACCAGTTCACCACGGCCGATACCCCCGAAATACCGAACGCTCAATTTGAACAGGGAGAACAGCAACCCGAGGGCTGGTCCGTCGATAGTGGAAACGGAACCTGGAAGGACACCGGTAATAACCGTGGACGTGTTCTTGCGATCACCGGAAACGGACAGGGAGGAGTGCACTGGCAATCCAAACCGCTGGATTTCGAGCCCGGGGCCGTTTACGAACTGGAATTTGACGCCCGGTCAACGGAGGCAGGTGGTTCCTCCATGATCAGTGGACCTCGCTTCGGAAACGAAGACCACGACCTCCCACCTGAGGAGTGGACAACGTTTCGCTCGATATTTGTGGCTCCCGAATCCAGCAAGCCGTCCTGGTCAAGAATTCGATTGGGAGGCTGGAAATTGGACGGCACCATTCTCTTCGATGACGTCTCCTTAAGCCGTGTTCGTCCCCTGTACAACCGTCGTGCCGGCATTCAACTCGGAAACGGGGAAATTCTGGAGGGAAACAGGTACCGGTTCCACGCTCCATTTCACAAGAAAGACGGTAGTCACGCCCGACCCCTGGCCCGTCATTCCTGTCGATTTCACACCAACAGATGGTGGTTCGACCCGGGGAGTTTCGTGGTCTATCGCCATGAATTAAACGGAATTCCCCAGACCTCCGCCTCCGTGAAAATTACATCTCAATTTCGGCAGACCGGAAAAATGCTGGTGGAGAGCCGAACTGGACCCGGCCCGTGGAACCGACTGGGTTCGATCTCCGAAGAAGGGTCCTATCAATTCGACATCCCCTCCTCGTCTCTTCCCACCGAAACGGTCCATGTACGCCTTCGAGCCCCGTCCGGAACCCCCGTTTCCCTTCAGGTCCACGATTACTCTTTTCAGGCAACAGTAAAAGAGAACGAGACGAACCTAAATGGAAAGACGCAGTTTTTAAAAATCATTCAGGAGCGGGACCCACTTCAGGTTCAGCTGAAACAGAAGGGTCCACTCGCACTTTCAGAGCGCCTTCAGGCCGTCGTAACCAACCACAGCGACGAAACCGTCCGGGCACGATGGTCCGGGGTTGTCTCGTCGTCCCGTGATTCCGGGAACCGGACGGAGTGGTCCACGGAACCCCGGACGTTTAAGCCCGGTGAACAAACCGTTTCGTTTCCTTTTCAGGTCGCCGGTCCGGGACAGAACACCGTCGTCCTTCGGCTCGGTGACTTCTTCAAAGCGCGAATGCAGTTCAATGTCCCTTCCCTTTATCGAAGTGACTACGGCAATCGGCTGCCCGAATTCGGATCGGACGACGTGCAGCTATGGTGGTGTAAAGGAGGCTGGAAGGTCAGCCGACGTCGACCGGTTCCCTCCGAGGAAGGAAAGCCGCTCACGGTGCAAAGCGCACGGAACGAGGCGGAGTCCGCACAACTTGTACTTCATCCCGAACAATCACTGAAAAACGTCCGCCTGCAGGTCAAACCACTCCAGGGGCCCGGATCCTCTACCCTTTCTCCCGAACAAATTGATCTGCTCCGGGTGGATTACGTGCCTGTTGATCAACCGACGGATCAGGAAGGAGCGGTAGGGGCCTGGCCGGACCCGCTACCCGTGATTGAAGATTCCTTCTCCGTCAAACAAGACCACAATCAACCGATCTGGCTCCGGGTGAATGTGCCCAAACATCAAAAACCCGGCATGTACAGGGGAAAAATACACCTCCGTGCCGATGAATTTGAGGCCTCCGTTCCGATACGTGTGAAGGTATTTCACTTTGCCCTTCCCGACCGCATGACCCTCACCACGAGTTTCGGGTTTCGGCCGGGAACGGTCTGGAAATACCAGAATATCAACAAAAAATCCCAACGGAGACAGGTGCTTCAAAAATACTGGAAGACGTTTTCCGAACACCATATTTCTCCGTACAATCCGGCGCCCATGGCAGACATCGAAGCGGACTGGCCGGACACGGATGATCCGGACAGGCTTGATCCTGAGATGAATTTTTCCCGCTGGGACAGGCGCATGTCACATGCACTGAACACCTACCACTTCAACTCGTTTCGGCTGAGCCCTCCGGGTCTGGGAGGAGGAAACTTCCATAACCGCTGGCAACCGTCCATGCTCGGATACGAAGAAGGAACGCCTCAATACCGTGCTGCGTTCAACAATTACTACCGGAAACTCGAATCCCACCTCCGAAAAAAAGGATGGTTGGACGAGGCGTTTATCTACTGGTTCGACGAACCACAACCCAAAGACTACGACTTTGTGATGAACGGATTTGAAAAGCTCAAGCGGGCCGCCCCCGACCTCCGTCGTTTTCTGACGGAGGAGGTGAATGATGAACTGGTCGGCGGTCCGAACCTGTGGTGCCCGCTTCTGTCCCGGTACGACCACGAGAAGGCGCGGGAGCGCCGGAACCACGGGGACTCGTTCTGGTGGTATATCTGTACGGCACCGAAATCTCCATACGCCGGACTGTTCATCGATCGACCGGCGACGGACCTCCGTGTATGGCTGTGGCAAACCTGGAAACGAAACATCGAAGGAATCCTGATCTGGAATACCAATTACTGGACCAGTTCCGCGGCCTACCCGGATTCGCTCCAGAACCCGTACGAGGATCCGATGTCCTGGCAATCCGGATACAGCGCGGACGACGGGGAACGAAACCCCTGGGGTAACGGAGACGGTCGATTTCTGTATCCTCCCAAAAACGCCGCGGAGGGAGACGTCGAAAAACCGGTGTTGAAGGGTCCGGTGGAGTCCATTCGCTGGGAAATGCTCCGGGACGGAATCGAAGATTACGAATACCTTGCCATCCTGCAACGACAATTGTCCCGGAAAGGTCAACGGCTGAGTGAACGAAAACACGAACAATTTACCTCCCTGCTCTCCGTACCGCCCCGCATCTCGAAGAATCGCAGGCAGTTCACGGACGACCCGCGTCCGATCAAAAAACACCGGCTCCGGGTTGCGGAAGCAATCGAACATCTGAAGAACCAGGACCCGTCTTCAAAGGAACAATAAATCTCCCCGGTCCTGCTCCGCCCTTCGACCGGTCGGCCCTTCTGTCAATGGTCAAGAGGCTTCAAAACTGTTTAATCATGTTCAACTTCTGCTTCTTCTCCCCTTTCCCGCAAGTGAAATCAGGATATGGGTTTCTCTCCTTCCGAACACCGAATTACCCTTCAATTCCGGCTCGTCGGGCATGACCGCAATCGTCGTCATCGGTACGGCCGTTCTGTTGAAGTTATGGCCCGAGCTGGAGTTCAAATAAACACGAGTTGATCAATCTCCTCAACACCCCGGTGCAACAAACAGGCCCTGTAGAAGGGTTTTACTGGCGTGCGAGAATACTCATACCGGGATGAAAATATGTTCTTTCCTCATGGTTATGCGAAGGCATTCCCTTCACACAGGGGATCAATATCGTTTTGAAACCCATCAAACCCATCAACTCCACGGCTTCGGTCGAAATACGTCATGAATACAGGCCACTAATTTCTGCATTCTGTGCGCACTTTGTTCGTAAGGCGTTACCGTTGCACCCGTGTTATCCTTCCGGGGCAAGACGATCTTTCACGCTCTCCTGACATTTGCCTACCACGGTGAAACCCGATACATGTATTTGTCCCCGTGAACTCCCCGTGCTCCAAGGAGAATCCGCCATGGTTTACCACCCTGTGGAGGCAAAAGAAACTGTTGAGAGGACACCACCGGGGAGCCGTCGGGTCTTGTGAGCTCGGGGGTGACCGGATTGTTGTATTCGTGCCAGTGGAAATAATCGTCGGAATAGACGAGGCCCAGCTTCCTGTTGTCCTGATCCGACCTGCCGACCCCGTTCTGACAGGCCGCGTACCATCGACCTTCCACGTACACCGGCTGGCTCCAGTTTAACTTCCGATTTCGGCGAAACCAATCCGTTGCTTGTTCTGGACCAATGCAGAGGTTGCGGAACTGCCATGGTCCGGTCAGGTCCCCCGTGCTTTTCATGACCGTCATACGGGACCAGGTGTTTTTTCCCCGCCACTGGA
>CAYXQY010000225.1:0-5406 GCA_964466525.1 uncultured Planctomycetia bacterium | reverse complement strand
AAACAAAACCACCCCCAAATAACTACTTTATGCCAGAAAGACACCCAGACGGCCGACTCAATACTGGAAAAAACTACCAAAGAAAATCTGATTTCACAAAAAGCGAAAAAAAGAAACTACTTTCCAAAAAATGGAGATTAAACCATTTATATAAAATTAAAGACAGAGAAGACAAAATAATCCAATTCAAACAAAACCCGGCTCAAACCCACTATTTCAACCATAAACACACCAGGAATATTATATTAAAATCCCGTCGCTTAGGTTTTTCAACCGAGATCGACATAGAACTCCTTGACAGCATACTTTTTTCAAATGCAGATGCTTTAATCGTAGCCCACAAAGAGGAAGATATGAAGAAACTGTTCAAAGAAAAGGTAAAAAGAGCCTGGAACCACTTCCCTTTCCCTCATTGGCTAGATGTAATCACAAACAACAAGACAATGATGGAGTTTCACCGAGGAGTTGATAAAGAAGGCAACGAAAACAAGTCTTCTATCTCAGTTTCCTTGTCTGGACGTTCCGGAGGTTACAATAAAATGCACATTTCCGAGTTTGGTAAGATTTGTGCTAAATTCCCCCAAAAAGCAAAGGAAATCATCTCCGGATCTATTCCTGCTGTGCCTGAAAATGGTGAAGTAGTGATAGAATCGACTGCTGAGGGTAGAGGTGGTTACTTTTATGACTATTTTTGGCGTGCTTGGGAAAGGCAGAAGGAAAACAACCCCGAAGACCCCCACGATACTACTAATCTCGACCTTAGAAACAAGCAATGGAAAGCATTTTTCTACTCTTGGCGGTGGGACAAGGAAGAAATTGAAAAAACTACTAAAAATAGAGACCCAATTCCACTCTCAGAAATGTCAAATCAAGAGTTTTTCAGTGAACAACAATTTAAACACGGCCTAACACCACAGGAATTAACTTATTATTACCTTCAATATGAAACATTGGGGGAAGATATGGAGCTTCTCCTGAGAGAATACCCCACAACTCCCGAAGAAGCCTTTGATGCAGGGGAAGAATCTTGGTTTAACTCCACATCTGTTAAGCAGCAACAGCAATATACTAAAGATTATGAAGTAGAAAACTCTTGGAAGGTATTTGAGGAACCAAACGCTACTCACACTTATGCAATAGGAGTTGACCCGTCTTCTGGTGAAGGTGGAGACCATACTGCTGCAGCTGTTTGGGACTTTACTACTATAAAGCCTACATTGGTAGCAACTTTCCAGTCTAATAAGATAAAACCGGATGTTATGGCTCATAAATTGAAACAAGCCGGTATTAGGTACAATAATGCTCTGATTGCAGTTGAGCAGGGCAGATGGGGTTTTGCAATGCTTACTACTCTTAAAAATATGTATCCTACACCGAAGATATTTAAGGAAGTGGACCAAAGAAAGAAGGAAGACCGACAAACTGATAAATTAGGTTGGCCGACTAACAAAGCTACTAAACCAAAGATGTTTAGTGAGTTCTCTACTGCTATTGATGAGGATATAATTAAGATTAGTGATGAGAGAGTTATTGATGAAGCTTTGTCTTATCCTCAGGATGAGGTGACAAGGACTAGAAATAAGAAAGATGATGGCCAAACTCGACACTGGGACCTACTTACTGCTACTGTGATTGGGTTTCAGATGAAAGATTATGTTAGCCACAACCAGCAAGCTACAACTATAAGACTAAAACAGGATAATCAACAAGAGTCAGATTCACCAACATCAGGCAAACATGCCGCTATTTAGATAATTTTACAACATTCAAAAATATGTGATATAATGTATATATCAAATACCACCCGTAACTTTTAATTTATGGCGGAAAAATCAAAACTAGAACAACGTGAAGATGAAAAAAGTGAGAAAGATACGGAACCTGATCTCAGTGAAGAGCTGGAGAGTCAAATTCATATGATAATTGATAGGGCTCAACGTGCTAGAGATGCCAGGGAAGATAAACATAGGGAATTTGACGGTCTTCCTTATATGGATGATTATCAGGCTAATTTGGATGCTAAGAATACTTATCTTACTCCTAAGAAAAATGATGATGAGGTGCGGGTTAATACTTCAACAACTGAGAAAAAACTGGAAGCGATGGTGAACGAACTTTTGTCAATGAACCTCCAACATGAGGTTTTGGCTTTTGATCATCGTGATAGACAAATTTCCGGATTAGGGAAGGATTTTGAGGATATAGTAACTAGAACTAATAAAATTGAGAAAGAAGAGGATGAGTGGAAGGAAATTGTATATGAGCTCGTTAGTCAACGAGCTGTTTTTGTTAAGGAGGTATTTGAGGAGAAGGAAACCAGAGACAAGAACAGAAAACATCGGATGGCGAAAAAACAACTTATTCCCGGCAGAAAAATCTTTTTAGGTGATATTAATATTCCAATTCACCGGCTGGATGAGCAGCCTTATATTATAGAGTACGATCGTGTTTATTACTCTCAAGCGGAAGCCCTGTTTGGAGATAATGATAATTGGGAATTTGTACAACCGGGAGGAACCAAAAATGAGGAATTTGCCGGTGATGATTATTATGATTGGCGCATGTTTGAGTTAAAAGAAAATGAAGCTGAGATTATACGTTATTACTCTGTCCCGGATGATGAGTATCAGGTTATTGTCAATGGTATTCCTATGAAAGAAACCCAAAACTCACTTCCTTGGGATTATGATGGTTATAATATTGCAGCAGCTCACGTGAAATCAATGCGTTATGATTTTGCTTATGGTAAACCCCCTGTAGCTTCAGCAAAAACTTTGCAGGGACTTGAAAATGAAATGATTAGAAACTTAATTAGGAAATTTAGACAGGCACTTGAACCACCACTTGCTACTGAATCGAACGATCAGTTCTCTCGTGATATGTGGTCTCCGGCTTCTATTACAAAAGGCGTAGATGCAAATCAACTTAACCCTCTTATTGATCATGATGGAGTCAACAACAGTGAATTTAATATGTATCAGTTGATTACGAAAAAGACTGAGGAGTTTGTTGGTATGAGTCGACTTGCTCAGGGTCTTGGCTCTCAGCAGGATAAGACTGCTACTGAAGCTTTGGAGCAACTAAAGCAAGGCATAAAAATGCTTGGTCTTGCTGTGTTTGCGTTGATGAAGCTTCGAAGGGAGTTAACCTTTATGAGAATAAAAAATGTACTTCAAAATTATACTAAGCCTGAAGGTTCTGTTATGGACAAGGAAGCAGGTAAGATACGAGCAAAATATCGTCAATTTACTTTGAAAGACACTAATATAGAAGGTGGGCGTGGAACAAAGATTATTCAAATGAGAGACCGGTCTTTGACTGATGATGAGATTAAACAAATTAAGAAGTTTGAAGATAAACAAGAGAGGCGAGGTAACTTGGTTCGTATTAGAAATATAAACTTAGAGAAGTTAAGAGATATTGATGTTTACTGGTGGGTCAATGTTGTACAAAAAGAGAGAGAAGGTTCAGCAGTTCATAAGCTTATGTTTCAAGAGAAACTTGGTCAAGCTGCTGAAATACAGAAAGCTTCTGGTGGACAAGTTCAAATTAACTGGAAGAAAATTGCTGAAAACCATGAAGCTATGTGGAATACATCTGATTTGTATAAGATTCAAGCTGATAGAGGTCTTAAGCAGCAAGGTCCGGACCAACCTGAAGAGGCTGCTGAGGTAAAAGGAAAAGCTAAAGAATTATTAACTAAGATGGGACAAGAAGGAAGTCAGCCACCTAACCCGCAGGCATTGCTAGAAGGACCTAGGAGTCAAACCAGAAAACCGAGTCCTGAAAGAGTAAAACGATCATAATATGATGAAAAATTTTAAACAAAAACTACATAATTTCTTACTTAATCTTTTCGGATTTGCAGAAAAAATTAACAACTTAGAAAGCCAGGTCGAGTCTTTGCAAGCTGAAAAGGTGGATTTAGAAGCCAGGGTGGTAAAATTGCAGGATAAGTGTAATGATATGGAAGATAAGCTGGATGATCCTACAGAATATCTAAGAAAATTGATGGATAATGAATACCCATGGTTTGATTATAAGGAGCTTGAAGATGAAAAAAGGGAAAATTATTTAAAAACAGTAGAAACTTTGAGAAGAAATCAGGCATTTAAGAATGAAATTAACAAGTTTATAGCAACGTCTGCTAAAGAGGCCTTATATGAAACTAATGACTATAATGATTTGCTGTGTTTGCGTTCTTCTGTTACTACCATGAAGAGCTTTAAAAAGCATATAATAAATGATGTGCCAAAACCGGGCACTAAAAAGAATCAAGAACCTGAAAATCCACACGCACCAATCTAGTTTACTATTTACCTCAACATATTGAGGTAAGTGGTAAACCAGTTTGCTAGCAGCTGGTGAACAATTTATTTATTTACTTACTTATTCAATTATGGGCAACAAAGAAGACAACCCTAATCCTGAGGGTGGCTCTGAAAATAATGAGCCGGATCAGGAAGATGAATTGGATAAAGAAACCCTTCAACAAAGAATTGATGAACTTGAAAAACAAAACGAGGAGTTGGAGGATCAAATTGATCCAAACTATAGAAAGCTTCGCAACAAAGCGAAGAAAGCTGATGAGCTTGAAAGTAAATTAGAAGAGAACGGATTTGAGATTAACGACGACGGAGAAGTAGTAGAAAAAGAAGAAGGAAGCGGACAACTTTCTGAAGATGAGGTCGAGAGTTTAGTTGAGAGAAAGACCCAGGAAGTGAATGTGAGAAGAGAAAAGAACAGTCAATTGAGAGATATTGAAAAGAAGTTTGACAAAGATACTAAAGAATCTGTTGAAGACATCTTTGATAGATTAACTCAAGGCCGTGACCTTGATGTTAGTGAGGTTGATGATTATATAGAAAAGGCTAAGAGAGCTGTAGGTGTTGAAATTAGCTCGTCAAGTTCAAGCGGACGTGATGTTCCTGCAGGATTTAGTGGCAGAGGACCGAGAACTGAGAAACCTGGCGGAAGTTCTGACAGAGACTTCGGAGCAGCTGATACTGAAGAGGCTGAAGAGGCAAGAAAAGATCTGTTTGAAGAGGATTACGTCTCTGAAGATTAATTCATTTGATAAATAATATAATATGGCTAAAGACCCCAAAAAAACACCTAATAAAGACCAGGTTATTCTGCGCTTGCAGGAGCTTGGCGTAGAAGCTTCCGAAGATGAAGATTTTAATGCACTTAGAAAAAAGCTATCTAAGGCTAAAAAGAAAAAGAAAGCAGAGGAAGCTGATGAACAATTTAGTGAAGATGAAGAAGATTCTGATGAGTCTGATGAGTCTGATGAAAGTTCAGATTCTGAGGAGGAAGATAAGATTACTATGACCCAAGAAGAGTTTCAACAATACCTAGAAAGAATGAAATCACTTGAAGAGGAAGTTAAAAGCCTTAAAGACG
>CAYXQY010000224.1:3411-5489 GCA_964466525.1 uncultured Planctomycetia bacterium | reverse complement strand
CGCCTATAGACAGCCGAGGTCTATCTACGGGCGATTGTTGTTGGTTTTCTGCTTATTTCTTGTATATGATTTCACATTTGGTATGACTCTTCGTCTGTGTGAACCAGCATGGATAATGTCCGGTTATACAAACTTGAACATGGACCTTCGAAACTCCGACTTCTTCGAACAGCGTGAGACACAAATGTAGTACGTATACAGCGGGGATTTTTTATCGATGATACGTTTCGTCAACAACGATAAGCCCTCGATTTTTGCCTTTTTCATCCCCCTGTTTATCGTACTTCTGATATCTGCATTTTTCGTCCGCCGCAGGTACGTGCAGGACAGTCCGGAACAACAGGAAGGGGCCGAGAGTGTACGAATCGGGGTATTGCCAGTGCGAGCGGCGCCGCTCGGATCGGCCGAACAAAAAGCCCGTCAGGCGCAGCAGCAGCTGCTTCGTCAACTGGATCAGAACAAGCGGACGAACTGGACCGTCGTCGAACCGGAGACGATGGGGGCCTGGATGCATCAGTTGCGGATGAGTGACGCCGAGCGAACCGAACTTCTCGCCGGACAGGTGGCGGGGGCGGACCTCGTTCTTGTTCCGCGTCTTGTTCGACACGAAGGGGCGCACCACCTTCAACTCCGGTTGCTGGAGACGGTATCCGGGAATCGGATTCTTCGGCAACGGGCGTCGCTTGCCGGGGAAGGAGTGATCGAATCACTGGTGCAATCCCTGCAACGTCGAATATCGTCGGCGTTCCCCCGGCCGAAGGATCCGATTTATATCACGTTCTCACACCCCGTCGATCAGCAACATTCCCATGAAGTCACCTGGCGGTCGAAAGCACTCCGTCGGCGCATTCAACGCTTTTTAGATACGACTTCACGAATACGTGTCGTTCACCCGGAGTTATCGACATTTGTAACGGATTACGAATGGTCGGACCACATTCCGTTTGATCATCCACGTCCCGTTTCCGGTCCCATACGGGATCCCGTGCGATTGACCGGACGGTTTCACGCCGAAGCACCGTCGGACGGGGAAGACGGTTCAGGGACCTACGAACTTCGGTTCCACCTTCAGTACAGGGGCAGCAAGCAGAAAATCCGACTTGACGGATCGCTGGATGAGGGCGCACAATTGCAGGTGGAACTTGTGAATCAGTTACTGGACACCGTTGCTCAGTGGCGTGACCTGGTGGCCCCGGATCAGGTGCACGTATCCGAACAGAAACAGAACAGATACTGGAACGTATGGCGAATTCTCTTTCGACACTTTGGTGCTAAACGTAAAAGGAGAAATCCCCTTGACAGGCCGTTGAGTGATCCGGGACCGAAGCGCTGTAAACAACTCCTGAAGTACCTCGATCAAACGCCTCCATCTCCCGAACAAAACGCTATGTTTCAACCTGTTCACGATGTGCTCAACGAGTTTTTCCTATGGAATGACATACCGGATGATCACAGCATTCGTGACTACGTCAACCATTATCCAACCCTGAAAGCTCAACGACGATTCGTGCTGAAGAACTATCGGATGATGGCCCTGAATGCAGACGTTGGAGATCCTGAAAAATGGACACAGCTGGATTCATTGAAGAAAAACGTACTCACGCGGTACGCCCGGTATCAGGCTCGGATATCACTGTGGGGAGGCGAGGTACGGGCTAAGGCGTTTTTGATGTCTCTGGTTCATGCCGGAGAAGGGGAGTTGGCTCTTAACACGGCGATTTCGTACGCGTGGGCGAACCAGTATCTCAAGGACTGGACCTATTTTCATCGAGTTGTATCAACCGCCGTTGATGAAGGGAAGATGGATCTTGCTTACCGGGCGTATCGTGCGCAGTTAACGTTGTTCCCGGGATATGCGGGGGAACGAAGCCTGAAAAGTGAGCAGGTCAAGAAAATGAAACGGGACGATGACCATCCCTGGGACGAGTTGCTTGAGCAGAGGGATGAAGAACAAACTGATGATCCATTCAATAATCAATTCACAATACAACCAGATGGCTATTCCTCATTTGTTCAATCAGAGCATGTGAATCTGTCGTCCGTCACACATTCACCTCCCGAGGGACGAATCGTCACGG
>CAYXQY010000224.1:0-3401 GCA_964466525.1 uncultured Planctomycetia bacterium | reverse complement strand
GTCCGAAATAGCGGGCGATTTTTATTGTGGGAAGCCGGGGAATCGAATACGACGTACATAAACGGGTTGCCCGACGTCACGCCTCCGGACCTGAATTCGGGTTCCTCGAAAAAACCGTCGATGGCCTTTCACAGAGGTACTTTCTACGTAGCGGGAGGAACGGACGGACTGTGGAAGATTAATGCGTCCTCCGGAGAGGCTCGTAAGGTGACGAACGGTCTTCCCGAGGACGCCCGGGTACACGTGGTGGCGACGGACCATGAATTCCTTTATGCCGGGGGGAGCTCGAAAAAACGAGAATCAAACGGATTCCTCGTGCGGTGGAAATCGCCCGGGACGTCTCCCACGTCCTTTTCTCCGCCCGCTCTATCGGGAGGAATTCGTTGTCTGAGCATTGGAACGTCGAATCGATGGTGGTTTTATCATCATCGGACGGACCGTGTCACCCGGTTCTCGCCAAAATCCGGAAAATGGACGAGCTCGTATACGGCAGGTGAACTCGATAAACCCACCATCTTTGCGTCAACGGACAAATATTCGTTGTTAGCGAAACGGAAACACCGTTCCTCCGATCCGGTTTACACGGTGACGCATCAGCCGAAGAAACAGATGAAACCCGTGTATTACCCCCCACCCGATTACACCAAAAAATCCCATAGCCTGGATCGACATGAGTGGTTTATGATCGGGAAGAAATCAAATGAAGCAGTACGGATGGCCCCCCTTGCGAGTACACCGGTGGACGCCGTCAGTCACGGAAAGCACATTTTTTTGCTGGACCAATCGGGCGGATTATCCATGACCGACAATGGAATGCGTTTTACGAATCCGATCAAGGTCAACGGGGAAAAATGGCTGATCGACGCCGGGGACGCTCTTGGTCTTCTTGGTCGCTATTCGATACAGCTTATCCCGTATGAGCAATTGACGGCCGCCGTCAAAACACATGATTTGTGGACGCAGCCTGAAACACTTTATACCCGTACGGTGGAGCATCTGCACGCGTGGCTGGACCAACAACCCCCGAAGAAAAAAAGCACGTATTTCTACGAACTGCAGATGTATAAAAAGGCGGCGGATGTACTCATAGATGCACCGGATATAGAGAAGACCGACCGGATGGTTCGGTGGATTGTTGAATTGTTACAGAGAGCAAATCGGATGGAGCGCGGGAACAGACTGTTGAAGAAACACGGGTTGGTGCAGGAAATAGAGGGGCCAAAACCGCAGGGGAAATATTATTTTGAGTACCTCAGGAATGAGGAGAGTTGGGAACAGGTTCGTACCGGTATTCAATACCTCTGGCAGAATCAGCCTGAAAAATACGCGCGCAGGGAATTTGATTCAAATTTGACGGGGATGTACCTGAGCGCTCTGCAACACCTGCTGGACCAATCACGTTACGAAAAGCGATTATGGTCACTGTTACACGGACAACTTCCCGAGGTGCATGGGGGATGGAATCAAAGCGTGGTGATGCGTGATAAAGCCAAGGATCTTCGACGCGAAGCCGGAGAACGGTTGTGCAGGTTACTCGCACAGGAACGAAAATTCCCGGTGATTCAACGACATCCGTTGTTGGGGACGCATCGATGGAATCAGTTTACATCTCGAGACAAGTGGGATTTGTACCTGTATACCAATCAACCGCAGAAAGCAATTGATGCCGTTTACAGGGAGCATGATCGAATCAGGGCGTATTTGTACGCGGGCCGTTTTCAGGAAGCGGTCAGGCAGCCGGACGAATCCGATCACGGAGATCCGGCGTCTTTACTCAAAGCCGCTCTCCTATCCCGAAACTGGGAAACGTTTGAACGTGCAAAACGGCATGCACTTACCGATAACGACACGGAGTCAAAGCAGTTTGCCCGACGAATTTCACTGCTCCGTCGATCCCCGGATGCATTCCACTCCTGGCTGAACGGTTATAAAGCCGAGTTTTTGCAACAGACACAACAGGCGATTCAGGCGTACAGGAACTGTGTGAACACCGATTCAACCGCACTCCCGACCGCTGAGTCCGCTTTTCGTCTGGGGGAATTGACCTGGCTGGACCGACAACAAAAATCGGAGGCGTTGAACTGGTTCAAGACATCAAAATCCATCTATCGAACGCTGCTCGAGCGGACGAATCACGGACCGACCCGATCGTTCGTTCGATATCGTCTGGGGCAGATTGCCTATCTCGTGCACGACGATCGTGAAACGGCCAGACGCCACTGGCGAAACGGGAAAAACGGAAAAGGCTATGGCCGCGTACTTTGCCAGCAGGCGTTTCCGTCCGTGGATTCGGCTCCACCGGTGATTAAGGTAGGCAATCGGGATCAACTAATTCGAAACCGTGTTGTGAACATCGATCTTCGAGGCAATTCACTGGCCGTTCAACGCGATGGTGAATATCTTAATGAAAGGGTTGATGCCTATTTTCGAGCGCCAATTGGTGCTCCGCAAACCCTGTTTGACTCTCCGTATACAGCCCAGCGCGATAGGTTGTGGTATGTTTATCTCTGGTATTTGTTTAGCGATATACGCCCCGGATTTTCCATGGTGCATGTTCGGACACCCGACGAGAGCGAAACCGTCTGGTGTCTTCTTCAACGATTTTGAAGGGAGGACAATTTATTGCCAGTGAGAATTGTTCTATACCATCGTTTATTGTGTCCGTGTAAAACTGGGATTCGTAAAATGATGCTGGACCCACAGGGTCCAAACGTACTTGCCCGGGGTAAGCCGTCGGAGACGGCGCAGCCCCGGGTCTCGAACATTCCAGGAATATAGCGCCCTGAAAGAGCGCGACATCGTAACAAACGATGTGGATTTCTCGAACAGTCCAGTCGCTGGCTGTCTATTTCTGCAGAAAAAGAAACACCCCTTTCTTATTGCTGGTGAGAATGTCGATGTTGTTGTCTCCGTTGACGTCGGTGGTGACAAACTGCGTTCCGATGCCCGAGTTGGCATCGATTTTATGGGGTTCGAGCTTCGGCACGTCTCCCTCTCGGGGTTGGACGTCGTACCAGTAAAGATGGGTCGGGCCCGAAAAATCCGTTGATCCATGCGTTCCCGGGCGTTGACCGGTCACCAGGTCCTTTGTTTCATCCCCGTCGATGTCGACGTACTGCAGCGCGTGCGTTACGGGAATTCGTTTGTCCAGCGTATGACGTTTAAACTCCCCCTCCGTCGTCTGATCCGAGAACCAGATCCCGCGTTTATGGGCCGAACTGGCGAGGACGTCATTTCGGCCGTCGCCATCCAGGTCCGCAGCGTACATGTCCGCGGCGTCGGGCGTGATGTTGACGGGGTGAAACGTCCACGGGGTCTCGGCCTGTCGGCCCTGCTCGGGATGTTCGAACCAGCCTTCGGTAAAGATCACGTCCCGGCGACCGTCCCCGTTGACATCGCCC
>CAYXQY010000223.1:0-5493 GCA_964466525.1 uncultured Planctomycetia bacterium | reverse complement strand
GTTCCCGTTAAGAGAATGGCGTTCGACGGGGTAGAAAACGACGGATGGACCTTCTGCAGGATGGGCGGAAGTTGGCCGTACCGGGACAGCGCGAAAGGGTATCGTGAACTGGCCAGAACCCCCGCATTCGCCATGGCCGTCAGGGCCAGAACCGAAACTGCGGCAAGGCCATACATCGCCCAGTTCCCGGAAACCACCTCCCGTCCGGCCAGGGCAAGGGGCGCATTCTTAAACGCTTTAACCCCCCTGAACTCCTCGTTCATGAACAGCTCATGAGGCACGTTGCCCATCATGACGTACACTACCAGCACGTACAGCCCGACCATGATCCCCAGCGAAACGAACATACCAATCGGAATCATTTGGCCGGGGTTTTTTACCTCTTCGGCCACGCTCGCAATTTTCGTCACCCCCGCATACGAAACGAAAACGAATGCCGTGGCAGTGATTAACCCGGACCATCCCTCGGTGAGGGCGGGACGAAAATTCTCCTGGTGTACCCCGAGACTTCCCTCTCCAACAAAGATCAGCAACGCAATCACCGTAATAACAAACAGCACCTGCTGAAAGGTCCCCGACTTCTTCGCCCCAAGAAAGTTAATCGCGACCACAATCCCCGCCACGATTATGCCCGCGTAGATCGCCCCGTTCTCCGGAAGGGGCACAAGAATCGCCAGATAGGCCCCAAGGCCCGCCAGGGCAAATGCACTCTTGAGCATCATGGTTAAGAACATGCCGAGCCCGGTGATGGTGCTGAAGAGGGGACCCAGGGATCGGTCGATGAACAGGTAATCTCCTCCCGACTCCGGAACGGCCGTCGCCATTTCACACTTGCTGAAGGTCGCCGGAAGAAACAGAACCCCGGCCAGCAAAAAGGCCCAGAACACGGACGGTCCCGTCAGTTTCGCGGCGTGTCCGGGCAACACAAGCAACCCCGAAACCATCGCACCACAGGCGATGGCAAGGAGAGCAAAAATACCAAGGTTTCGTGATAATTTCTTTTTCATTGCCTGGTTTTTGTCTGAGTGCCTAAAACGTCGATAGAAAAACACATATTTCTGCCTCCATCCCGCAACGTATTTCATGTTCAATAAATCGCGGTTCAGGACGTTTCGTTGTCCGATTGCCGCTCCTTCCCCTTCTTTGTCTCCCGTAAAATGCGACGCAGCCGCTCCTCGGGATCATCGGCGTTCATTAACAGGTCTTTTACGTTATCGTCCACGAGCAATCGTGAAAACTGTCCGATGATGCTGAGGTGGTAACGCCGTTCGTTCGTCGGACCCACCAGGGCCGTCACCAGCTCCACCTCGTCCCCGTCATCCGAATACGGAATGGGCTGCTTCAGCAGGAACACGATCCCCTGCGTCGACTCCATCTGATCCACAATCGCATGAGGAAACGCCACTCCCTTGCCAATGTATGTGTTATCGACCTCCTCCCGATCCCAGAGTTTTTCTTCAATCAACGTCGCACTCACGCCCTTCGTGGCAAGCTCCTCGGCCATCAGACTGAACAGCTCCTCCTTGCTTTCCATATCAACAAAACGCACCAGCTCCTCCCGACGAGTGATTTCCTCCGCCGGGATCTCACCATCGAACTCGATGCGCTTCAGGACGGAGCGAGGGGATTTCAAGTTACTCCGTACACGGGCCACACTGCATTCCACCTGTTCGATGATCTCATTTGCCCGACTCTCCGAGTTGAAACCGTCAAACGATCGGTCGGACAGTCCCCCCACCAGTATGATGTCCGCTTCCTCAGCCCGCTCCAGCACCGCGTCCGTCCACTCGTCCGGGGAAACGGTCAGCGCCTGGCTGGGCCGTTCACACATTTTCTGCAGTTCCTTCTGGTAGGAATCCACGAACTCCACCGCCCGGCGACTGTAGCGCACCATCGGATTCATGAAAGTGATCTCTCCGTCGAAATACCGCGCGATATGGTCTGCAGCGTAGACGACTTCACCGTCGAACGACCCGGGCTCGGTCAGGACAATGATGTCCTCCAGGTCCGGCTTTTCCCGGTCCCGGAAAAACAGCGTGTCACACGGAAAATCGTCCAGCCACCATTTGCGCGTTCCGATCAGAATGCTCCAGGCCGAGGGCTCCTGCCAGTCGAATACAACCCAGTGAGGATGCTCCTCCTCCACGTAATTGCGCAGTGCTCCCCGGGAGCTGTGCGTGACCACCTGATCCAGGTGAATTTCGTTCGAAACCTCATTGCGCATCATCTCAACACGCTGCTTCAGGCTTTCAAATTCCTCCTCCTCCGGATCAAATCCGGACAGGAAGGACTGCTCCGGGACTTCCACGAAATCCACCACGTCCAGCCGCTCCCCCTGGTCGCACAGCGCCGCAGCAATTCGTATCCGACGCTCCACGTGAAGCATGTCCCGATCCTTCAACCCGAAAAATGGCACGATAACCGACTCGCGACTGGTCTGATCCTTCGAACGGGCCTTGCGAAAGAGCTGAATTTCCTCGTCGTTCGCCCCGGTTCGAAAGAAGGCCCCCTCCCGATCCACCCTGGACCGGGCATAGAGGTAATACCAGGCCACGCACCCCCCCAAAAGCCCTACCGCACCGGTTAACGGGAACAACCCCATAAGCGGAATCAACGCGAGACAGATCAAAAAACCGGCCAGCTGAAGAAACGGATAAAACGGTGCCTCGAATTCCGGCTGATACCACTCAATCTCACTCTCACGAAAAATAATTACCGCCAGGTTGACCAGCCCGAAAACCATCAGCAGAAACGCACTCGCCA
This sequence comes from uncultured Planctomycetia bacterium, assembly GCA_964466525.1. Lineage (GTDB taxonomy): Bacteria > Planctomycetota > MHYJ01 > CAYXQY01 > CAYXQY01 > CAYXQY01. The sequence goes on along the minus strand of CAYXQY010000223.1, from coordinate 2,730 downwards.
GCTTCGCCAGCTTGACGACCGGCAGCGCCAACAGGAGCAGCAGAATGGTACCGGTCAGAAGGATGGAAATGTATGGGGTGGAAAAGCTCGAACTGATCCGGCCCAGCATCTCCGGAAGAATGCCATCGCGTGACAGCGGTAGCGGGAATCGGGATGCGGCCATCAAACCGGCGTTGGCCATCGACGCCAGTGCAAGCACAGCGATCCCGGCCATGATCTCCATGCCCCAGTACCCCCCAAGCTGATCACCCGCCTGTACCAGAGGCATCAACTTCAACTCCGTATGACCGAGTTGATCCGGCGGAACCACCCCCACAACGACGTACACGACAAGCGTGTAGATCAGAACGCACACCACCAGTGACAGGGAAATGCCCCAGGGAATGTTCCGGCTGGGGTTCTCGATCTCCTCGGCGACGCTCACGACCTTGGCAATTCCGGCGTAGGACACGAACACAAACGCCGTGGCCGCCAGGAAGGAAAATGCCCCTTTTCCGAAAAACGGATGGTAATGGGATCGCTCGACTTCGATGCTCCCCCAGCCCACAAAATCGATCAGAACGAACATGGTGACGATCACCAGAACCGTCTGTACCTGCCCCGCTTTCTTGGCACCAAACACGTTTAGCGTAATCAAAAACAGCCCAATCACCAGGGCGACCTGTTTATCGTAAGCAACGGGGAGATCCGTGAAAAACAGGAAATACGCCCCCAGTCCGATCAACGAAAATGCGCTCTTCAAAATGAGCGAAATCCATGTGCCCAGTCCGGTAATCGTACCGGCAAGGGGACCGAGTGAACGATCCAGAAACAGGTAGGGACCACCCGAGTCCGGAAGCGCCGTGGACATCTCCGCCATGCTTAGAGCGGCCGGAATCACCAGTAACCCGGCAAACGTGTATGCAAGAATACACGCCGGCCCGCCAATGTAATACGCAAGACCGGGAAGCACAAACAACCCGGGCCCCAGCATCGCCCCCGTGCTGATGGCAAACACGGAAAACAGCCCCAGTTCTCGATCTAACTTTTTCATAAACGAGCTCGTACCTTACGGATCTACTCGATCTGAAAACATGAAGGAAAACCGCCGGAAACGGAGACTAATCTAAATTCGTGGCGGCGCAGGGACACACGTATTGGAATGAGCGGTTACCTCGGAGTGGTACTCGTGCTTACCTTCGTTTCTCACGAACCACCAAACGCACTGCACATCCTAACATTGTGAACACTTTGTTACAAAAAAGAATGGCAATCACGATCAAACGCCCGATCACCCCCCATATGTAAATTTATGAATCCGACCAAAACCCTTCCGGCTTGTTTTTGGTGTGAATGAACCCTGACTGGATAGACCGGAGGGTGAACACGCACCAGCTAAATCGATCAACGGAAAACGGCATGGTAGGTAACACCTGCACGCCCTCCCTCACCCCTTCTTCGACGACCTGATGACATCCCGGCCTATTTTTCCTGTTCCTTCTCGCCTTCCTTCTTCAACTGGCCGTCCGGAGCAGTCATGCCTCCCGTGATTCGTAGGTGTATATCGACGTAATCCCTGCTTGCCCTCTGCTTACTTGCCCGATTCAACTCATGTTCTTGATCATCATCCAGCTGATTCAAGTTGCTTTCCTCTTCCTGCTCCACCTCCGCCGACCCGGTCACCGGACGGTCCTCGAGAAACGCAACCCACTGCAGTAGAACGTTCCTTCGCTCAAGCACCTGATCTGATTTTTTCTCGGTGGCATCGCTTCCGTCCGATAAAACGTCGGAAAGTTCCGGCGACTCGTCAGTCTTTTCGTTCCGCGCCTCTTCGTACTGACGGAGGGAACGCCGCAGCGTGGAAATGGAAATCGCGTCCCCGGGGGTTCTGGAACCGGAATCCGTCCCGGACGCCTGCTGCCCCCACTCCAATCGGCTTTGCTGCAGACGCTGGTTGAACTGCTGAAGTGAGACAACCGTCTGTCGAACCCCCTCTTCGCTGTCCTCCGTCCGCCCGCCCTCGTTTTCCCGGACTTGCTTCTCCCCCTGTTCTTCTTCCGGGTGCTCTTCGGACTCGACGTTCTTCTTCAGTGCAAACTGTGTGGATCGGCCGGAGCGTTCCGGATCAACGGTCAGCACGTCGGGTGACTGCCCCTGCTGCACAAGGGCGCCAAGAAACAATTTCGCTCTGTCCGCCCGGAGCGTCAGCTCCAGCGTTGCGTTTTGTTTCAGGAGGGAAGACAGTTGATTGGACGAAAGATCAGTTGATAACGTCCGGACGGTTTCTGTTTGACCCTTCTCGTCCGCGTCCCTTCCAGCCTCTGCACTTCTCCTATCGTCTGCCGTCTGTTTCTCTTCAGCAGGAAAAAACGCACGGGGTTCCACCCCGTCGCGATCGAGTACAGAGAACGCCGTGGTGAGTTCCTCAACCAGGGAAACTCGCTCACCTCTCAATCGAATCAGAATTGGTGAAGGCTTTATCACCTGCTTCGACTGTCCACTCGATGCCAGTTCGGTGTTCAACTGCGGCCGCTCCTCTTCTTCCGTCCGAACCGATCTAGTGTCCGAAGGCTTCTTTTGCCCCGCTAGCTCCACTTCTTCTTCGGCCCCCTCCCGGTCTGTAGATCCCCCGCCTGCCCCACCGACACCGGCTGGTGTTTCAGGTGACCGTTGTGCCTGATTCCCTTTCGACCCGGACCGATCCTCCTTCGCCACCTGCTTCCCGGAAACGACCCGCTGTTCCCGTACCGT
>CAYXQY010000222.1:0-5550 GCA_964466525.1 uncultured Planctomycetia bacterium | reverse complement strand
CTGCACACACTGCATCGTCGTTGCCTGCCACACCTGCATGGTGTTGTTCACCCGGGCGATAACCGACTCCACGCGGTACTCCTCGTCCGAGGTACCTCCTTCCGAATTTGTTTTCGTGTTACGGTGGTAGGCCGTCGCCAGAAGCTGATCCTTCGTTGGGTCGTCAAGCAGATCGCCGGCAAGCTGTTCAATGGTAAACTGATCGAACGGTTTGTCTTCGTTGAACGCCCGAATGACCCAGTCCCTGTACTTCCAGATGGTTCGAATTTCATCCTTTTCATAGCCGCGTGAATCCGCGTAGCGGGCGAGGTCCAGCCACATGGTGGCCCACCGCTCGCCGTAGTCGTCGGAGGACAGGAATTTGTCCACCAGCTTCTCGTACGTCTCAGGGGTTGGGTTCTTACAGTACATGCGGACCTCCTCCCGAGAGGGCGGGATACCCCTGACGTCCAGGCTCAACCGGCGGATGAGCGTATGACACTCCGCCCGCCCGGACGGGGAAAGACCCTCTTTCTCCAGTCGGTTCAACACGAAACGATCGATCCCGTTACGAGGCCATGACGGATCGTTCACGTCCGGAGGCGAGACCGAATCTATGGGCTGGTACGCCCAGTGCTTCTTCCACTTCGCCCCGTTGTCGATCCAGGTTTTCAGGTCCGAAATCTGTTCCTCGCTGAGGGGTTTCTTCTTGTACGGCATCCGCTTTTCCGGATCCTCGTGGGTAACCCGGGCAATTAACTCACTTTCCCCGGGCTTCCCGGGAACGACCGGTTGCTTCCCCGAGGTGGCTTCACTCAGCAGGTTCTCCCGATATATCACGTTTACCCCTCCTTTCTGCGTTACGCCGCCGTGACAGTCCACACAGCGTTGGTTGAAAATCGGCCGGATGTCGTCGTTGAACGTAACCTGGTCCTCCTGTTCGTTACCGGTTGCCTGCTGCCCGGAATCGGTCGGAAACCGGACCAGAGCAAACAGGCTCCCCAGCGTGAACGACAGAAGGACACCGGCAAGTATCCAGTTTCGATAGCCGGACAGAATGAGGGTTCGTATGCTCTTCATGAATCAGGAACAAGTTGGTTTAACTCTCACTACCAGCAAAATGCCAGTACACAACCATGGATTAGAACGGCTTGAATTTCAAGTTTATGAATTGGTTTTCCCGGTCAAGTGACGGTACGTATTCCCTATTCAGCTTCCCGGCACAAATTCATTGCTATAACAGGTATCCGGGCTCTGTGAAATTGAATTTTTTCGGCCTGTTTGTCAGGAGGCCGATAGTTCTTGTTTGAAAGACGACAGAAGACGGGATATTTCTTCTTCTTCAAGATGATGATCGAACAGGGGATAGAGAATTTCCTCCTCCTTCGTAAAGTGATCCTCGAGCGCGGAAAGGAGTTTCGTTTCTTCCGTCGAGGTCTCCTGGTTCGGTTCCCTGAGCTTTTCCCGAATTCGATCTCGATATTCCTGAATGCGCTCCGGTTCACGGCCAAGGAAGGTTTCAAGGGTTTCGCGCTGCTCCGGCTCGACGTGATCTTTGAGCCGTTCCATCAGGGTGGTCCCCACCCAGCGGCCATGTCGGTCCAGATCGTTGCAGAACCGCCGAAACTGTTTGCGCCGTCGTTCAACGTCTTCGCTGCCGGTGGACTGAAACGAACGGAAAAGACTCAGCAACCGACCGTGGTCGTTTTTCAGAAATGACGTCATGCGGCGGGACATGGTGCGTTCCTTACCGATCAGGACTCTTTGTTCTGTTTAATGATCACACTATACATGGTAATACTACCTTTGTCCGAGGAAACGGACCCCGCACGGTTTGGACCAAATGTGACGGTTCCCGCCGATACCTCCTTCTGAAACAGGCGGAACCTGAAATCCGGAAACTGTTTCATGCCCATTTCCATCTCCGTTTCCTCGTACTGATTCTTTATCCATTTTGGCGCCTCCACCCGGGTATCGTACGCGATGTAGAGGGTGGCTGGAGACGAAAGCTCGAGTGTAAGTATTTCTCCCTCTCCTCCCCGTTGTCGAAGCTGATTGGGCGTGCGGATATACGGAAGCCCCTGGAGTTTGTCAGGCACTTTTACATACGTGAAATCTCGATCCGTGTACGTTTTGGTACCATTCCCGATTCCCTCGCCATTCATCTTAAATGTTCCCTCGGTGTTCCAGCTCATTTTTTTTACGATTCCGGTTCCTTCAGTTTTGCCACCCGGGATCAGATAATCGGGCACCTCGCCCCGGTGGATGGTCAACCCGGGATGTTTTTTCCTGAGCTCCTCAACCTTCTGATCGCTCACGTTCGCTTTCCAGACGTACAGGTCCTCGAGAACATCCAGGTTCAGGTGAGTTAATCCGTCATCCGAAACATCCGTATGGTGCACATTTAAATACACCAGATATTTATGGTCGGATAGATGCTTCAGGTGTCGATCCTTCATGTTCGTTCGCTCCGCATGCACCCGGTGAAGCAGTGAAAGCTCTTCGAGATATGCCCATGCCTTATCCGTAAGCTCGTGACCCCGAACGTCCAACCAGGCGACCTGCTTATTCACGGGTTTTAAATGTTCGAACACCGACCTGTTCAGTTCCTCCGGTCCGCCCTCACGAATTCGTAGCTCCAGGAATCGCTGATCCTGAGATAGATAGGAAAACAGCCAGGGTGAGTTCGATTGAATCCGCTGAACCTCTTTTGGGTCGGGGGGGGACACGTCCGAGTCGTAGATCACCATACGTTCCGGTTTCGGTTTTGCGGTGATGCGATCGAACTTCGTCCGAACGGCCGGGGGAATCGGTTTCTTCTTTTTCGCTTCCGCCACCGTTTGATCAAAGGACGCCCCGGTGGCAATCCACCATCGGATAAGAGCGGTGTTCCCGATGGATAACGGTTTCTTGTTATCCGGTGGCATGACCTGGTCATCCCAGAGGGGCAGAGTGATCCGGCGGTAAAGCTCACTCTTATCAGGCTCTCCGGGCTGAATTATTTTTCCGTTTTCGCCCCCTTTCTCAATGCCTTTTTTGGTGTCCAGTCGTAAATCTCCTTTGGTTTTCGAGGCACTGTGGCAGGAGACACAACGTTTCTCCAGCACGGGTTTGACCAGATCCCCGTATACCTCTGCCGATTCAATCTCCTTGATTTTATCCGAGGAACCCAGTGAACTTGCTGTTTTGTCAAGACCGAGGCTCCTTTTCACAACGGCCGGTAGAAATTCTGTTAGGTAGCCGGGACCGTGGGTAAGCGTTCCACCGAGGTGTCCTGTAATAGAAAGAACGACCGCCATGCATACCAAAAACAACCGGTAGACGTTTCGAACGCGACGGGTGAGCCCTGTATTGTGCCGAGTGACATATTCAAGCCCCGCTATTAGAAAACAGATCCCGCTGGTTCCCGCCACAAGCACCCCAAGCCACTTGTGCCAGAAGAGATAGGAAACGTCATAGCCCCCGGGAAGGGCGAGGAAATATCCGAAGAACGCACTGGCGACCGCACTAATGAAACCAATCCATAACAGAAACAGGAGAATGGGTCTGTTCCGAATTTCGGGATATAAAAGGGTTGTCCCCTCATATATCACGACCCCGATCAAAATGCCGATCGGGAGATGGACCAGGACCGGATGTAGATGGCCTAAGAACCGTTCGGTTCGTCCGGGGGAATCGGTGCCGTACAGTAAAAAAAACAGCACCAGCCCCACCAGAAGGAGGACGGTTATCAAGCTTCCGGCAACCAGAAAGACATTCTTTTTTAGTGCAGAGTTTATTGTCATGCCATCACACGGTAGATAACCTCGGAAACAGTGAACACCCGGACAGCATGAGAAGGAGGGAGACGAGCAGCTCGATGCTTGATCATCTCATTCACCAGATCTCGACCGAAGTGGCGTCCTGACCCCCAGAATGGTTCTTACACCATGTTCGGATTCGGGTTTTTCTCCAGTATCTCGTCAATCACGTGACCGTGCACGTCCGTCAGCTTGAAGTCCCGTCCCTGGTGACGGTAGGTGAGTTTGTTGTGATCAAAGCCGAGCTGATTGAGAATCGTTGCCTGAATGTCATGAACATGCACCTGTCCTTCTTTTGCTGCGTACCCCAGTTCGTCCGTTTTCCCGTGGGTGTACCCCCTCTTGACCCCTCCGCCGGCCATCCACATAGTGTAGGCGGAGTTATGGTGGTCACGTCCGGGATTGTCCGGGATATTCCCTCCTCTATTCTCAAGCATCGGGGTTCGGCCAAATTCTCCACCCCAGACAATCAGGGTTTCATCGAACAATCCACGCTGTTTCAGGTCCTGAATCAGGGCGGTCATGGGACGATCCACTTCCTGACACCGTGACGACAGGTCCTTCGACAGTTTTGAATGCTGATCCCATCCCCAGTGGAACAGGTTCACAAAACGAACGCCCTTCTCGACCAGGCGACGGGCAAGCAGGCAGTTGTTTGCAAACGAACTCCCCCCCGGATTGGCACCGTACATCTGTTGTATCCGCTTCGGCTCCCGGGAAATGTCCATTACTTCCGGGACGGACATTTGCATCTTGTACGCCAGTTCGTACTGCTCGATGCGGGAAAGGGTTTGTTCGTCGCCGAACTCCTCCGCCGTCTTTTTGTTCAATTTCTCCAGTGCTTCCATCTGCTGCTTTCGCACCGAACGGGGCATCCCATCCGGGTTTTCCACGTACAGAATGGGGTCCCCTTCCGACCGGCACTGCACCCCTTCGTGAATGGACGGCATAAATCCACTCGACCAGGCATTTTTGCCGGCGTCCGGTTTCTGCCCTCCCGACAGAAGGACACAGAACCCGGGCAGATTTTCGTTTTCGGACCCGAGACCGTACGTTGCCCACGATCCCATGCTCGGCCGACCCGACCGAGGACTTCCGGTGAGCAACAGCAACTGCGCCGGGGCGTGGTTAAACTCATCCGTCGTTACCGCTTTCAGAAACGACACATCATCCACCGCATGCTGAAAATGCGGAAGCAAATCGGACACCCACGCACCACTATCTCCATGACGTTCGAAGTTTGCTCTCGGACCCATCAGCTGTGGCGTCCCCTGAATAAACGCGAACTGATCTCCCTTCATCACGGATTCCGGGGTCGGTTCTCCATCCAGCTCCTCCAGCTTGGGCTTGTAATCAAACAGCTCAAGCTGAGACGGTCCCCCGGTCATCTGGAGGAAAATCACGTGCTTGGCCTGAGGAGCAAAATGCGGCTCTTTCAACCGTGGTTGATCATCCCCCTCAGCGGCCTCCAACTCCCCCGGATCGAGCAACATGGCAAGCGCCATGCTTCCAAGCCCCAGAGTCCCTTCCTTGAGGAATTCACGTCGCGTTTTAAATTCCGCAATCTTCTGTTGAAAACTCTTCTTCTGTTCGTTCATGGTTTTTACCTACTGTTTGTGAAGAAAGGAATCAAGGTTCATTATGGTCTGTGCAACCACCATCAGGGCCGCTTTTTTCGGCCCGGCTTTGTCCATCACGCCGACGCCGGTCAATTTCGCGGCTTTCGCTTTGTTGGATTCATAATAGGCCAGGTTCTCTTCGTAGAGGTCCA
>CAYXQY010000221.1:0-5558 GCA_964466525.1 uncultured Planctomycetia bacterium | reverse complement strand
AAAACATCGGACCCATCCCCGGGCGGGAATGGGTCCGATTGGGTCAGGGTTCAGAGAGGCAAACAGGAAACGAGGAGGGATCCGAATTACTTGCTCAGATGTGACGGGAGATTCTTCAGGAATTCCCGCCCGCTGACAATTTCCTCCTGTTCAAACATGATATGAATCGAGGGCTGCTTTTCTCCCTTCAGTTTGCCTTCCTTCACCGTAAACGCCGTCTCGACCGGTGCGTATTCCGGTCCCATGACCGTGGGTTTCACCGGAACGACAACAAGGTGCGTGTGATGGTTTTTTTCAGCCACAATGCGTTCCTCGGACTCAAGTGGCATTTCCTCACCGGTCACGAGACGATATCCTTTGTCACGCACCACTTCGGTGGTCATCGCATGGGTCACGCGAATCTGCGGGCCTTCTCCGTTCACCCAGAGTCGACCGACCGCCCAGTACGCACCATACGTATAGACCTGAGGCATCAGGGGGGAACCGGTTCCGGTTTTCCCGTGGTGACTTCCGTCCACAAACACACCGCCTCCCGTGTCGTATCCCGGCAGGGGAGGCATGAAGGTCTGGAAAATCTCCAGTCGATACCTGTTTCCGTCCGGATCGTGAAACGTGATATCCAGCTCGACGTCGTCCTTCGTTTCGACGGGCGGTCCGGGTTGATCCGTTTTCTGTCGGTCGATGTACGTGAGCTTGAAGTGGTTTTTCTTGTCCGGCTTCGGCGGAACCGGGTACGCTATGTTGCTGAAAAACGTGGGCCGGGTGTACCAGAATTCGTCGGCGTCGTCGGACTGAACCAGTTTTCGTTTCTGATGGTTCCACGTTGCCCGAACGATGGTGCCATCGTTCCAGGCGTCACGGGGTAAGCCGACCAGCTGAGGCACGTTCGGCAACATCTTCACCACGCTTTCCGGCATTTTCCCCGCCTCGCTGAGTGACTTTGCACGATCAACCTTATATTCCAGTGTCGCTTCCTCCCGTAAATCTCCGGGCCGGCCGAACACTTCGGGACTGACCTTCCGGGGCCCCGGAGCCACCCAGTAAAACACGTTGCCCGGCTCCTGTTTGACCGTTAACTTCCGGGGCTGATCGTACAGGTTTTCTGATTCCTGTGATCGTACGTTGCCCGTGGAAATAATACCTGCAACAAAAAGGCTCACCACGAGGGTCAGACTCAACGTGAGTGTTCTCAGTGTTTCTTTAGCCATGGGATAATCGGTCATGAAATTCATTCTCAAAATGAAGTTCGTCCATTTCACCTCAAAGATGTTGCATCCCCTGAACCGGCGAAACCGTGGAAGAAGGAAGGCGAGTCCACGAAATCTCATCGTGGACCCGCCCAAATCGGAGAGCCATTTCAAGTCAACGCACGTGCTGCCGTCCTTCCGTGATGTTCGGATTCGGATAGAAAATGCTGATGAACGGCTGCTTGTCCTTCGGTGCCTTCTCCGGAAGGTCAAACGCCGTCGGCACCGGTTTCGGAACCGGACCTTTCCCGAGCACCGGCTTGATCGGGGGGACAAGCAGATGCGCCTGTACACCACGCGGGTTCAGTGGCATCTGTTCATCAAGGGCCAGCTTGCCGTCCCCGTTACGGACCTGTTCGGTGATGTAGAACACCACCACACGCGGTACCGTTTTCTTCTCGTTGATCGTAATTTTACCGACGCCCCAGAACGCGGCGTGGGTGTAGGCTTTCGGGAACAGGGGAATAAACGTTCCCGTTGTTCCGCCGATATACGAGTTCATCAGAACACCGCCTTCCGTCTGCCAGCCGGGAATCGGGGGCTGAAACGCTTTGGCCACTTTCACGCTGTACGTATTCCCCTGAGGATCGGCAAACGACGCGTTGAAGGAGGCCCTGTCATCGGTGTCAATCGGCGTGTCGCCACCGTCCTCGAGCTGGTTGTCCTGAAACTCCGCATTGAACTGAAGCTCAGCGGCATCGGAAACCGGTTTCATCTTATTTCCAAACGGACTTCCGTGCTTCAGCACCTGGCCGCCGTTCGTCGAAGTCCGTCCCCATGGACCGGACTCCGGTAGTCCGACAAGGAGAGGGAGTTTTTTCAGCAGTTTCGAAACCGTTCCTTTCGCCTGCTTGATTTTCGGTTTAACCAGCCGCTTCGGGTTCTCCTTCGTACCGAAGACCCTGGGACTCAGTTTCCGTGGCCCGGGCAGAACCCAGTATGCCTCGCCACCATCCTGTTGGGCGACCAGTTTACGCGGCACATTGTCCTCCGGATCTTCAATGTCCCTGTCGGGCTGGGCCGTGCCGACAGAGGCTGACTTATCCGTTTTCCCCTCGACGCTGGTCTGATCCGTGTCGGTCGTCGCCGTCTTCGAATGCGAAGCGTCGTGCCTGCAGGCCACCAGCACGGAAAGGCCGAGCAACGTCGCAAGAAACAATGAGAACAATCGCGTGTTTTGCATTGGTTCAACCTCCTGCAATAAAAATGTTCAACGAGTGAATGAAGAAACAGATCAACAAGGAGTCAATTTTTCATCTCAAAAAACATCCTCCAGATTTCGTATATATAACGTTCTCCTGCAGAAAAATTATTCCACGGACTTGTTCCACGTGCTGACTTCCTCCAGATTACTTCAGGTCCAGGGAAACTGTTGTGTCCTTTACCCGTCCCTTCGGAACGGTGACGTTCACCTGCTTCGGTGACTGCTGGGTGTAATGCTGTACGTGGAACGTATATTCCCCGGGGGGAAGCTGGATCTGAAATGTTCCCTTCTCTCCGGTCACGTCGTATGCGTGGTGGTCGATGGCGAGAAACAACCCGTTCATCCAGGGATGCACATTACACACGGAGCCGTAGACACCGGGCGCGTCGACCTTCACATGATCGACCACGGATTGATCGGAATTTCCCCGCTGAGTAATGTTCCCCGATCCAAAACTCAGTTCCCCGAGCGAATCGTACTTGAAGTTATGGACGGAAGGATCGGCGTTGATCAACTTCAGTCGTCCCCCCGTGCGGACCACCTGCACGGACGGATGAAACCGGCACTTCTCCTGCACGATCCGCACCGTTTCAGGTGGACGCAGGGATTGACGAACCGAATCGACCTCCCGCACATACACCAGCGTGCCCTTCAGTCCGCCGTTATCTTCGTTCACCTGCACATGGTGAACCTCGAACGCTCCGTGCAGGTCACACTGTTTTTCAAACACTTCGGCACCCTCGTTTTTGTACGGTTCCGGTTTTTCACCGTCTAACACAACCGTTCCTTGAACGGCCCCCCATCCCTCTCGAAGATCGGCCTCCCGGCGTTCCTGAAAGCGTTTCCGGAACATGTTGTCCTGCTTCGTACCGATTGAGCTCGTTTTCTTCTCCGAATCTTCCGAACCGCGTTCTTCCTCAGCGGAGGTACTTCCATCCTCCGATGAATTATTACCTGTTTTCTCCGCCGTCGATGGCTCTTTCACGACGATTTTCCCTTTCATGCCGGCGGGTTCATGTCCGGCCACTTTACAGGCAAATTGAATGGTTGTGTCCGACTCAGGAGCCGTAAAGGTATACGCCGTCTGATTTCCCGGCTGAATCGGTTCGGTTTTAAAATCCAGTTCCTTGATGTGGAAGTCATGGGCAATCGTGCCCTCGTTCCTGAAGACGATCTCAATTCGCCGACCGGCCTGCACTTCCAGTTCATTCGGCTCGAATTTATATTCCTTGCCGATCAGTTCAATACTTCGGTCCACGTCCTGATCGGATTCCTCGCCCTCTGCCGAGGTCGTATTCAGTACCAGCGGCACAAGAACCAGCAGGAACAACAAACAATATTTCCGTTTGACATCCATCGATCGTTACCTCCATAGTTGCAATAAAATGCTTGTTTCTCTCCGCGTACTCGGTGATAACAACGATTCAACCGGACGTGTTATTCCAGCGATCTTTTTGTCTGAATCGAACATGTAACCGCTCACCTGTTCGGTCTGAAAGGAAGGTGCTCGGAACAACAACAACCATTAACTCGCTCAAATGCGGGATGGATTTCGGCCGCCGGAACGAATGTTCTTCGGCCGGAATGAAGCAGTGAACCGTACGGCTCGAAAGGCCCCGAATCGCCGATGACATAGAAGCAAAACCCAAATGAGATCAGGCGGAACGGTACGGTTTTTTTTACGATACAGGCCCGATGGCTGTTCGTACGTATCGGCCGAGGAACGAAATGTTGACAACTGTCATTTGCGGGGCCGCGCCTGAAATTACATACATTTGCCGGAAGGGATGACGGGCTACCGGGTTCTTCATAACAGGTGGACGTCACTCGGACAGAATCAAACACCTTAAACAAACATTGACTACGAACCACCATTAAACAAGCAGGCCTTCAAAGAACCCGGAGCACGAGATCACTGATGTTCAGTAGGGGTTTCCCTGTAACGAAGACGGAAGGAGACGCAACGCATACACGAATTTCTGTCCATGTTTACCGGGGATACACCAGAAATAACCCTTGAAACAATCTTGAAACGATCCATGAGGACACTAAAAATAGATCCCGTTCAGAACGTTACGTCCTTTCCACAACCTTTCTGCTGTGGTACTCAGTGAATAGCTCGTTTCGCCCGAAATTTACAAGGATGCATATGAGGGTCGGAGGCGTCCGTGAAGCGCATTTCATGTGGACAAAATCTCGCTTACGGTAAGAGGCGAGGACGGATCCCCCCGGCCGAAATACGTTTGCCGACTGAACGAGACCGATTTCGTCCGTTTTTCTGACTTCATTTCCGACACGAGCCATGAACATTCAGCGACGTGATTTTCTGAAAACCGTCGCCGGTGCGTCCGTGGCGGCCGCCGCCGGTTGCGCGTCGGTCAACGCACAGGACCAGCCGGACGAACAGGAGACGTCCGACCGGGAATTTTACCAACTCCAGCGATACCGGTTTTCCGGGGACAGCGATCGACAGGTCGTCCACAGGTACCTTGAAGAGGCCGCAATACCGGGATACAACCGGCATGACGTGGAGCCGGTGGGGGTGTTCGAACCGGCCGAGGTGGACGCCGAGGACCACACCCCGGAAACCGACGTGCTCTATGTCCTGCTCCCATACAACTCCCTGAACCAGATGGTGGCAACCCGCGAAGAGCTTCCGCGGGAAAAGAAGTATCAGAAAGCCGCCCGGAAATATATGGACGTCCCCCAGTCCGATCCGGCCTATGAACGTATTGAAAGCAACCTGATGATTGCCTTTTCCGGGTTTCCCACCCTTCGCGTACCGGAACAATCAAAAAACGACTCGGACCGCCTGTTTGAACTCCGTACCTACGAAAGCCATAACGAGGAGCGAGCCCGGCGCAAGGTGGACATGTTCAATGAAGCGGAGATGGAACTGTTTCGCGACCTGGGTTTCACCTCCGTGTTCTACGGGGACAAACTGATCGGCAACAAACTACCCAACCTGACGTATATGCTCGTCTACGACGACTACCAGGAACGAAAACAGCTCTGGAAGACGTTCTTCGACTCCGACGGCTGGGAGGAGTTGAGTTCCATGGAACGGTACAAGAACACCGTTTCGAAGGTGCACAACTGGTTTCTGC
>CAYXQY010000220.1:0-5588 GCA_964466525.1 uncultured Planctomycetia bacterium | reverse complement strand
CCGCGTCGAATCCTATTCCGGCGGCATGCGACGCCGGCTGGAGCTGGTCAAAGGACTCCTTCATCAGCCCGACCTGTTGATTTTAGACGAACCGTCCTCCGGCCTGGATCTCCCGGCGCGCAGACAGCTCTGGTCGGACCTCCAGCGACTGCGGGACGAGGAAGACCTCTCCATTCTCATGGCAACCCACGACATGGAGGAAGCGGAGATCTGCGACACCCTCGCCTTTATGAACGAGGGTCGTTGTGTGCGCCAGGATCGGCGCGAGAATTTGAAACGCGAACTGGGGGATGAAATCCTGTATCTCACCGTCGAACAGCCGGAATCGTTTCAACGGGAGTTCGAAGACGTGTTTTCCCGATCCATTGAGGCCGTCAACGGCCGGTTTCTCATTGAGACGAATGATTCACCGGAGCTCATTCCGGATATCGTCGAACAGTTTCCGGGACGCATCCAGTCGGTCACCATGCGAAAGCCGACACTCGGGGACGTGTTTTTCAAAGTCGCAGGAACCCCTCTTTCCAATCACTCCAGAAGTGATTCGCAAATATGAATTTCCGTCGTGACCTCCGGACTATAATGTCGCTCTGGAAGCGGGAACTCCTCCGCTTTACCCGTCAGATCGGGCGAATGGCGGGTGCGATTGGGCAACCGCTGTTACTCTGGGTGTTCCTGGGTGCGGGCATCGGTCGTACGTTTCAGATGAAAGGGAACCTGCCGGTTCAGATGAGCTACTCGGAATTCTTTTTTCCCGGCATGATCGTCATGGTGCTGCTGTTCACCGCCATTTTCTCAACGATTTCCGTCATCGAGGACCGTCAGGAGGGCCTTATGCGCACCGTGCTGATCGCTCCGGTGTCCCGCTACGCGATTATGGTGGGCAAGTGCCTCGGCGGCGTAACGGTGGCCATGATTCAGGGGAGCGTTCTGTTGCTGTTCCTCCTCACGCCATACCTTCATTTAACGCTCACCCTTCCCCGGTTCCTGTTCGTCCTGCTGGTAATGGGACTCATTTCCGTTGGATTCACGGCCATGGGGTTCTGCATGGCGTGGTTCTTCCGGAGTTCCCAATCCTATCACGGCATGATGAGTTTTTTTCTGATTCCACTCTGGATGCTCTCGGGCGCCCTGTTCCCGGTGAACAACCTGCCCGGCTGGCTGGACGTCGTGATGAAAGCAAACCCGCTGACGTATGGACTGGAGGCACTTCGCTGCGGGTTTTACGATTCCTTTGCACCACCCCCCACCCTTCTGCTCCAACCGCTCTCACTGGACCTGCTCATTACCGTCCTGTTTGCCACGACGATGGTCGCCGCCGCTATCGGGGTGACCATATACCGGAAACAACCACACCGGTAATCGAACCGTGTACGAAGTGGTGGCACTCGCTCAGGTGTCGTATGTTTGGTCTAAAATCGCAGGTGTTTCTCGAGTTTATGCCCATATGTCAGCATGTGATCTAATTACTCTAAACGTGTGGATGTTTTCGAATGTCTGGCCACTCATATCGTATCCGAGATCGCAGGAGAGGTCCGGAGTCAAAAGATTGACCTGCGTTATGCTGTGTAGCCCCTCTGTAACCTTCGGGGCTCTGTTTACCCTGTGCCCCTCAAGGCTCTTTTATTTTCGTTTTGGAGGAGGGGTTCTGAAGTATTTCCCGTCCGGGCACTTCCATGGCTGTATTACGTGTATAAAACACAGGGATCCGCCCCCTTAAAATAAAGGGCCGCGACGGATCGATCTCCATACCTTTAGCGAGAGCCAGGGGAGAATATGGGCTCAGGAGTCGGTTCCACACGTTCTTAACGAACCGTGGAAACAATATCCGTCCGTCATCGGAGGCGCGATGTCCCTCCGGTAAACAGCACGAGAGCTCCTGCTTCTCCTGTTCTCACAACCGCTTAAACCGCGTCCCTCTGGAGAAAGTAACTTCCTGACGGAACCGAAATATGAATATATCAGCCCGTGTTCTTCAGTCCGGCAGCAATCCCGTTGACGGACAATGTGAACGCCTCAATCAGGTCCTCATCCACGTCTCTCCCCTGTGCTCGAATGTTTTCCAGCAGGTGGACCTGGATGTAACTGAGCGGATCAACGTACGGGTTCCGCAACATGATCGACCGCCGCAGAACATAGTTGTGTTCAAGCAGCTTTTCCTGACCGGTAATGTCCAGAATAAGGTCCCGTGTGCGCTCGTACTCGGACTTTATATGAGAAAAGACGTCCTTCACGGACTCGTCTTCCACCAGCTCGTCAGCGTACATCCGGGCAATGTTCATGTCGGTTTTTGACATGCTCATCTGGATGTTGTTGAGGACCGACCGGAAATACGGCCATTCCATGTACAGTTCCGAGAGTTCGTCCATCGTGACCACGCCCGCTTCCACGCCTTCCTTCAGGGAACTTCCGAGCCCGTACCAGCCGGGGAGAATATGACGGTTCTGCATCCAGGAAAAGTTCCACGTAATCGCCCGGAGGTCCTCGATATTGTTGGTGTCGGAGCGGGATTTCGGCCGGGAACCGGCATGAATCCATTCCAGTTCCTGTATGGGGGTTGCCTCCTGAAAATACCGGAACAGTTTGTCGGTGTTGTAAATCAATTCTCGATAATTCTCCAGCGACCGATCGGCGAGCTGACTCATCACCTCCAGCCCCCCTTCCGGTTCGGGGGTTTCCTGCACCTGGCTCATGATCATCGCGGAGGTCAGCTGCTGAAGCTCGCGCTGGGCCAGGTGCTGGTTGAAGTATCGGAAGAAGATCACCTCTCCCTGTTCGGTGAGTTTGATGCGTCCGTTTTTCGCCTGTTCAGGCAGTGCCAGGATCGCACGATACGTGGGACCCCCACCACGGGCGATGGTCCCCCCTCGTCCATGAAAAATGCGGAAGTCCACATCATACTCGTCACAGATGTTCGCGATTCGTTTCTGAGACCGATACAGGAGCCAGCTCGACGACAGGATCCCTCCATCCTTGTTGCTATCGCTGTATCCGATCATAATTTCCTGAAACCGATCCGTCTCGTTAAGAAGCGAATCGTAGATTTCAATCGAATACAGATCATCAAAGAACGATCGGACTTCCTGGAGGTCGTAAACGGTTTCGACAAGAGGCACAAACCGGATGCGGGAGGCCCGGATCTCCCCATCTTCCACTTCCACAAGACCGGCCTCTTTTGCAAGCAGGACGCAGCAGAGCAAGTCCGACGGCTCGTGCGTCATGGACAGGATGTAATAATGGATACAATCCTCGTCGATGTACTCCTGTCCGTCGGCGATCATTGCAAACGTTCCCATGACGTCCTCCGCCCGCTCCGTGATGGACAGTGATTCGTTAAACAACGGGCGAGGATTCCCGATCTCTCGAGAAAGGAGGTCCTGCTGTTCCTGTTCCTCCAGATCATCCAATGATCCATCAATCACCCCCGAACGGCGGAGCAGTTCGCTTGCCGTATCCCGGACTCGATCGCGATGATCTCGAATATCAAGTCGTGCTGTGTAAAACCCGAAGATCTTCACCATCCAGATCAGATCCTGGAGGGTCTCGTTTCTGTTGGCCGTATCCTGTTGATGCTCCAGCGCCTGATCGATCAGTTTCAGGTCCTTCATAAAGGCATCGCTTGAGGCATATCCCTGTTCGGGGCGTTCCTCGGGAAATTCCTCGAGCGCGTCGATTGTTTTTTCTAACCGGTGACAGATGTAAGCACACTTTCTTCGGAAGAGTTCCGTCGATTCCCAGTCCTTCAATTCTTCCGTAAGATTCGGATACGCCTCCGCGTCCTGTTGTAATGAGGTCACGAACTCGTCCGGAAAATCAGCCACCACCGTGGAATGACTTAACTGCTGAGTGAGGAGCTTGATCTTTTCCCTGTATTTTTCCAGCACCATTAATTTGTGTCGTTTCAGGGTCTGCAGCGTCGTGTCGGGCGTGACGTACGGATTCCCATCCCGATCTCCTCCCGCCCACGAACCGAACTTGAGAAACATCGGAAGGTCAAAATCGTACTCCGGATACGTCCTGTTGAGGGCGCGCTCGAGTCGGCGATACAGCTTCGGTGTTTCCTCAAGCAGTGTGCGATCGAAGTAATGCAGGTTGGATTCGACCTCTTCCATGACCCGGACCCGCCGCTCCTGCCGGAAGCGGGTCTGCCACAGCGAATTTACGGACGTTTTAATTCGAAGCTCACTGATTTCCTCCTCGAACGGCGTGGGGCTGGTGTTGTCCAGGTACCGGAGCTGGTTGGCGATAAATTCCAGTTTGTCGATCACCGTCTTCCGCTTGATCTCGGTCGGGTGCGAGGTAAATACCGGGCAGATTTCCAGGGTATTCAGAATTTCCTGCACCCGTTCCGCGGACACCCCTCGTTCCTTCAGTTGTTTCACAAGCCAGGGAAGCGAATGCACCTGATCCTGATCCTCGTCCCGTTCGTATTCCCGGTTACGACGAATGCGGTGATTGTCCTCGGCGAGGTTAATCAGCTGAAAATACAGGGAAAACGCCTTGAGGATCTCAAACAGGCGGTCCGTCGATCGTTTTTCGATGAACGATCGAAGTTCCTGCTCCTCCGCCTCGGAAAATGATTCACGGAGCTGAATACATTTCTGCCGAATCCATTCCACGTCCTCAAACACCTCCTCGCCGGCCAGGTCTTTAATGGTTTCCCCGAGTGTTTCACCAAGATGATTCACCTCTTCCCGAAGCGGCCGGTCCTTCTCGTCGAACGTTAACTCTTCGGAACGCTGCATGATTTCACTCTTCTATAAGGTGAAGGTGTTGTATAGGGACCAAAGACGTGCAGAAATCGATCGGGTGGTATCAGAGTACTTCGGAGGGACAATCGAATATAAACCATCTGTGCCTTTTTTCACAAAGAAAGGGAGACGGACTGAGGCCAGCCCCCAGAACGGAAAAAGACCCTCCGGCATCCGGAGTCGGCCTGACCTCGTTTATTCCTCCTGGTCGATCAGCTCCTGAAGCCGATCTTTGTCAAAACCGACAATGACCTCGTCATCCCAGACCACGGTCGGCGTTGCCGTGCTCTTGTACGTCTCGACAAGCTCACGACGGGCTTCCTGATCGTCACTGATGTTTTTCTCTTCGAAATCGACATCCTGTTGCGAAAGAAACTCTTCCGCGTTGTCGCAGGCCGCTCAACCGTCAGCGCTAAAAACAATTACGTTGCTCATATTCTTCCTCCAATTATTACGTAACTTCTGTCAAATAGATAGGCGAGTGAATGATAATTATAACGTCCGAAGGGGGCTTTTCAATTTCAGAAGCACCATGCTATCTCACAATTTTTGTTTCCGGACCGTACAAACAGCCCCTCCAAACCATGTTTACCGTGCCACGGCGATGATCCGTCCGTCCAGGGTCCCGAAAATTGACTCTGCGGACAATGTTTACAGAGGTATTCCTGAATCAAACCACTACGTCGTCGTACCGGCCTCCACGGGTTCGGACTCGACCTCGAATACCAGCTCCCCATCCCCGGCACTGAGATGAACGGTCTGTCCTTCCTTCAATTCATCCTTCAGCACCTTTGTCGCAAGCGGATTCTGAACCCGTCGCTGAATGACCCGCTCAAGGGG
>CAYXQY010000219.1:887-5602 GCA_964466525.1 uncultured Planctomycetia bacterium | reverse complement strand
GACAAAGGGAATCGGCGTAACTCGTTTCGTCTAAAGGAGATAGAATGCAATTTGAATCTCCGGGCGATTGCGGATCTTTGCCGATGCGCTTTCGGCATCGCCTGCGAATCCGCGCACTACGGAGAACCGAATTGCATTCTACTGACGAAGCGGGGGTTTTTCAGCGGCCTCCTGGGATTCGTTGCCGACGCTATCCACCCAACCTCCGCCGAGAACGGTATCGTCCCGGTAGAGTACGGCGGCCTGACCGGGGGAAATCGCGTGCTGTGGTTCCCTGAACTCGATCCGCAGTTCGTCCGGACCGGTACGCCGGCAGACGGCGGGTTCGGCGCCGGCGTTGTAACGGATCTGGACGTTGGCTTCGATCGGGTCATCGCATTCGGGTTCCGGGATGGACACCCAGTTTAGCTCACGGGCCACACAGGTCTGATCAAACGTTTCCTCGCGGGGACCCACAATCACCGCGTTTTCGTCGGGGTCAATTTCCACGACGTACCGCGGTTCGCCGACGGCGATGCCCAGGCCGCGTCGTTGACCGATGGTAAAATGCTGGTGGCCGGGGTGGGTGCCCAGCTTCTCGCCGTCCGTGTTGTAGATGGGACCTTCTTCGAGTTCGTCGGGTGTTCGTTCCTCCAGTACCTCGCTGTAGTCCTGACCGGGGACAAAACAGATCTCGGTGCTGTCCGGTTTGTTCGCCACCCCCAGATCCATCTCCTTCGCCAAATCACGGACCCGGTCCTTTTCGAGCTCGCCGAGGGGAAACAGGCTTCGTGACAGCTGTTCCTGGGTCAGGTTGAACAGGACGTAGGATTGATCTTTGTGGTCGTCTTTTCCCCGGCGAAGGCGGTACCGTCCGTTCTTCTGATCCAGGCGAACGTAATGACCGGTCGCGACTTTTTTTGCCCCAATCTCGTCGGCGTAGTCCATCAGCTCCCCGAACTTGAGCGTTCGGTTGCATCGTACGCAGGGGTTCGGGGTCCGGCCGCTGTTGTACTCGTCGACGAAGTGGTCGATCAGTTCCCCGAAGTCCTCTTTGAAATTGATCGCGTAAAAGGGGATATCCAGCGACGAGGCGGCGCGGCGGGCGTCCATTGAGTCTTCCACGCTGCAGCAACCCTGATGGCGCGTGTCCGCGTCCCTGTGTGTAACCCCGTTTCGCATGAACAGGCCCACCACGTCGTGTCCCTGTTCTTTGAGCAGGGCGGCGGTAACGGAGGAGTCGACCCCTCCGCTCATGGCGGCAACCACGCGATCATTCTGAATCTTCATGGTCCGAGTCGCGTATAGGTATTTCGATGAGAAGAAGGCGGCATACAGATCCTTCGGGCAGGAACGATGAAGGAAATATGGTAAGAATCAGGAACCGCGTATTCAAGAAAACCAGGGTTTGAATGCCGGACGGGAAGCGGTAAATAACTATCTGGAATCGGGATCCCAGCCGTCCGTGCGGAACGAAGATGCGGGGAGTCCGGCGCTGTTGACCAGGTTGGGTTCGGCAACTTCATCCCAGGCATAACGAACGGCCATCGGATGTTCAACCTCGTCGGATTGCACGATAACGCTGTCCTCTTTTACATGGGCCTTTGCCTGGTGAAACGTACGGTCCGGTCCAGCGATTTCGAACTCTTCAAGGGATGTTCCGCTTTTTGTCCGAAGACCTTCGCCGGTGTGTTTGAAGTGAAGGACCGCACGACCGTTTTGTACGTCCATTCGTTCGAACAGTGGACCGGACGGAAGGATGTTTCTTCCATAGACCTGTTTAAGTGCCCAGCGAGCAAGCCGTTCCCCGACCGGTTGTTTGGTTCGCGGATGGATGTCATCCGGATTGCCGATGTCGTTGATCACGGCGACGCCGGTTCGAGGGAGGATACGGTGGGTCAGGTTCTGGGATTCCCAGAATACCGGAAGACTGCCTCTATCGCCGTATTTGTAGGGGGCAAGCTGAACCAGATAAAACGGGAATTGACCCTGGCCCCAGCGGTCACGCCAGTCACGGATCATTGCGGGGAACAGCGTTCGGTACTGAAATGGATTTCCCATGTTCGATTCGCCCTGATACCAGATTGCACCCCGTATCCCGAACGGGATCAACGGACGGATCATCGCGTTATGCAGCAGGGTGGGGGTATGACGGTTCCGGTCCACGTTCTCCATGTTTTTGAAAATCGGCCGAAGTTCGGGTCGGGCGTTTAACGCCTGTCGTGAGGTCCACGCTTCTGCCTTGCTGCCTCCCCAGGCCGACTGGATCAGTCCGATCGGTACGTCGCGGTCCGATCCGTTTCCTTCGCCGTTCAGGGCATGCAGCAACCGGCGGCCGAAAAAATATCCCACCGCCGAGAAATTAGCAATTGTGTCCGGTGTGGTAGGGGTCCAGTTGACTGATTTCTGCAGAAACTCCTGAGGTTCATCGGAGGCCATGTGCGGAAGTTCGAACAACCGGATACGGTTGTGTTTGGCCTGTTTTACCGCATTCTGTTGTTTCGCTTCATCCGTTTTTTTCAGGGGCCATTCCATGTTGGACTGTCCCGAGCAGAGCCAGACGTCACCGATCAGAACGTCCTGTATTTCCGTTCGATCGTTTGCTTCGACGATGAGCCTATGCGGTCCGCCGGCGTTCATGGCGGGCAGGTCCACTCGCCAGCGACCGTTTTCATTCGCACGGGTCGATTGGGACGAGTCATTTAAGGAGACCTTCACGCGCTGGTCGGGTGCTGCCTGTCCCCACACCGGGATCGGCCGGTTGCGCTGGAGCACCATGTGGTCGGAAAAGAGTTGTGGAAGTTTGACGTCCGCGTGGGAAACGTCAGCGAACACAAAGAGAACAAGGATCGTCAGCACGACGTGCAAACGGGGTGATTTCATGAGTTGCTCCATGAGTGATTCGATTCACAAACTGGAGAAGTGAGGTTACCGATAGACAGCGGCTTCGGCCGAGCGGAAATGATAAGTTGCCGACAGGGACGCCGGTGCTCCCGGATTCTTCACAAATAGGTGAGTAATTACGAACAGGATAATCGGAAAATATTGTATTTTTTCTCTACACGATTTACAATTTCGTTCTTTCCTGCGTTTATTCAGTGTACGGAGTTCTTCCATGACGGTCGGTTCCAGGACAAGCCGGTTGATCGCGTTGCTTGTTGTACTGGGTTTCTCCTGTTCCTCCCTCTTTGCCGGTGATTCCCCTTCCGGGGCCCCCGATCCGGATCGGATGACCCGTAAAGTGAACGAGGGGTCGTACGAAGAAGCAATCGATCGGATCAGATCGCACCTCTCGACGGAACGGGCCGGAAACAGGGGGAAACTTCTGTCCGTCCTTCTGCGGGGTTTTCGGATTACGGGACGGTACGAGGAAGGGATCCGTCGTGCGCGGGACTATCTACAGAACTCGTCCGAGTCGGATGGAAAGAGCCGATTGTTGTCCGTTCGAGCCGACCTGGCTCAGCTGCTGTTCCTACACGGCAAACATCAGGCGGCGCTCGAACAGGCAGAGCGGGTAATTGAGGAGGATCCGGAGCGGATGAAAGCCCGCTGGATCCGGGTTCGTGTACACCGCCGGACCGGAAGGTACGAGAAGCTGGGGACGGATTTTTCGTACGCGGCTGAATATGCTCGTACACACGATAAAATCACGGATCGAAGAACCGTACTCCACCTCGCCCGCCTGCGCTGGATGGACGGCCGTTGGAATGGGAAGACACGGGTGGTACAGGCGGTGAACCGGCGCCTTACGGAGGCGAACGAACGATTTGAAAACGATCCGGAACTGATGACCCTCTGGGCGGATCTGTTCCGTGTCAAGCGCCGGGATGGGGACGCCCGGAGCACGTATCGGGACGTGATGGGGTTCAACAAAAATTATCCCCCGGCGCTTCTCGGTATGGCTGTTGTGCTCCTCCGAAATCAACAGTCGCTTCGAATTGGCGACGAACAGGCCCGTTCACTGATGGATCGGGCGATTGAAACCAATCCGGTGTATCTGCCCGCTCTTGTTCGGAAGGCCCGTCAGCAGATGAACGAGAAGTCGTACGAGGACGCCCTGAAAACGGTGAAGAAGGCGATTGATGCAAATTCAAACGCCCCCTCTGCCCGGGCTGTGAAGGCGGTGTATCATTACCGTCGCGATGAGACGGAAGCGTACCGGAAGGCCCGTGAGAGGGTGCTGGAGATCAACGAAAACTACGGCCTGATGGACGGTATGCTGGCGCGCGGGTTGAGTGAGGATTTTCAGTATAAGACCGCGCGCAAGTTTTTCGCACAGGCGACGGAGCGGAACCCCCACCTCTGGTCCGTGATGCGGGATCAGGGCGTCAATGAACTACGACTGGGGAATGATACGGAGGGCAGGAAGCTCATCGAGCGTGCATTCCGGAACAACCGGTTTGACGTGCTTTCCTACAACATGCTGGAACTGCTGGACAAGCTGGAGAACAAGTTCAGGAACTACACGATTCCCGGCTATCGAGTGCGGGTTCACCGGCGAGAAGCCGATTATGCCCATCCGTACATCCTGCGATTGCTCAGGCGGCACCGACGGGAGTTTACCGAGCGATACGACTTTCAGCTGGACGAGCCGACGAAAGTGGACGTGTTTGAGGACCATCGCGATTTTTCGGTTCGTACGGCCGGTATACAGGGGCTCGGCGCGCTGGGTGCTTGCTTCGGTACGGTCAGCATCTGCCTGTCTCCGCGGGCCCGGGGTCAGATGGGTGCGTTTA
>CAYXQY010000219.1:0-877 GCA_964466525.1 uncultured Planctomycetia bacterium | reverse complement strand
TGAGTGACATGAACGTTCCGCGATGGTTTACCGAGGGGCTTTCGACGTACGAGGAATCACGGGGGCATCCCGCCTGGGAACGGGAAAAAGCACGCCGTCTCTTCCGGGCATGGCGGGCGGACCGGCTCCCCACGATTCCCGAACTCAGTGAGGGAAAGGGAGGCGGCCTGCTGACGTATTACCTGTACGGAAGTGTGATCATCGAGTTTCTGGTCGAACAGTATGGATTTCAAAAGATCCCGGCGATACTTCGAGCGTATGGGGAGGGGGCTTCCTCCGGGGAGGCGTTCCAGCGAGTGCTGGGATCGTCCCTGGACGAGGTTCAGAGCAAGTTCGGGAATTATATGAAGAATCGGTTTGGTGATTTGCCGTTTCGAGAACCGGTGACCCGCATTCGAACCGGTCGAGCTGGAGGGGGGCAGAAAGAGAAACAGGGGAAACAATCCCTTCCGGTTCCGGGGGAGGAGCGCGACCCGGCCGATTCGTACAGCGGCCTGGTCAACCAGGCGCGCGTGCTCGTCAAGCGGGGACGGTACGATCGGGCGAAGGAACTTGTGAAGCGGGCGAAAGACATGGAACCGGAGCGTTCGATGGCGTACGCGGTGACCGGAGACGTACATTTTCAGCAACTTGACTGGGTCCTCGCGGTTGAATCGTACGAGCAGGCTTACGAACGCGGCGCCCGGGATATGCGGACCCTGCTTCGGTACGGAAAGAGCCTGGAGAAGGTCGACCGATCGGATCATGCGATTTCAATTTATGAAGAAGCACGGGATTCGTTTCCCGGATACGTGGACGAGGACCTGAATCCGTACCTTCAGCTGTTTCCACTGTACGTCCGGAACGAAAAGCCGCAGAAAGCGGTGGAGGTGCTGGA
>CAYXQY010000218.1:0-5656 GCA_964466525.1 uncultured Planctomycetia bacterium | reverse complement strand
GTATCAACTCAGGACTGAACCCCTGGATGACCCTTACAGGCTCTTCGACTACGATTGGCCTATCAGGGGGTATGTACTCATGGACCCGGAGGCGAAACACACTGCAAATTTATCCATCAACTACGCTTCCGCATTTGATCTTTTGCCGGTGACGAACAAGATTCTGGAAGAACACGGGGAACGCATGCCCGACCTCGACGTCCGTGTGGACCTCACCGGCCGTTTCGAAGGCAAGTCCGCGAGCGAAGTGTATAAATGGGCCGCCGGAAACCAGTGGAACAAATTCCAGTACAACAAAAAATTTTTGGCAAATTGTATGGCGCCCGACACCGGGAAGAAACCGTTTTTCCGGGCTCAGCACATTCGGGATTTGATCGTCGCGAAGCACGGGTTCGTTTTCGAACTTTCCTCGGATCGGAACAACCACCCCCGGGAATATAAGCTAAAGAATCGGTACTTGTCCGCTATGCCGGATTGGGGATACCTGCTCGGGTGGCATGTGCAGCGGGACGGGGAAGCGCAGCACGTGGAGCAGGCCACCCGTAACAAACAGATGGTTCTCTGTTCCAATACGTCTTCAAACTTCTCATTCCATCAGCACATCTCCCCCGCTGAGTCTGACTTTCAACAGCGACAACAGCGTCGGACATTGGATCAGGTAACGCTCCAGGAAGACAGGATATACCTGACGTTTTATTTTTCGGACGGGGATTCGTTGAACTGGGTATCTCGAGGCGCACACGGCCGTCGGTGGCTGAACCGGGGTGAGATTCCAATGGGTTGGGAGATTCAGCCGCTTCTGCTCAATTTCGCGCCCGGTATGCTGGATTATTTTTACAAAACCGCAACGGAGAAAGACCTCCTGATCGCCTCCGCAACCGGCCTCGGGTATAATCATCCGTCCATATTTCCCGACCAATCGCTCAACGACTACCTCCGCATGGCCAGAACGTACCTCCGAAAACTGGATTTACGCCTTCTGATCACACTTACCAATCATCGCTACCGTCCGGATGGTGTGGAACAGGACATCCGAGAAACGTACGGACGAATACTCGGGGACACGCTTCTGGGGGTTTTCGAAGGATACACCATGGTACGCTCAGAACGAGCTTTGCAGAAGAACCTTGTATGGATGCCCACCCTGCTGCCTCACACTACCAGACGGAAACGAGCCCCTTCCTATAAAAATTTCTCGGAGATTATTGAGCAGAACCCATCGAGACCACTCTTCGTCCCATTTCACGTGAACAAGGGACACATGACCTACGACGACGCGGTCCAGTTTGTTGAAACGGCCCGCGAGGAGTTCGGTGATCAACTGAAAGTGGTGACACCGGACGAATTCATTCTGGCCTACATCCACGCCGAACTACGGCACCTGAATAAACCGGTAAAAATGAATATAACCACGAACCGGTAAATCGAAGGAAGGGAAAAGCACAACGATTTCCAACCATTCCTGATTTCGTCCATGGAGTCAGCGTGTCCCGGTCGCTGACAGCTGAAATATTCAACTTGATGCAATCTTTCCTGTTGACGGGCAAACTCATCTTTCACACTGCCCCGGACCCGATATGATGTGGTGTCGGCACATGGAATTCGGAGTGCACCACCGTTTTTAGGATGTACTCGTCAATCGTGCTGATACCGTTCGTCGATCGCCTCCAGTCGGGCGTCGATTTGCTGGCGGTCGTACCACCTGCCGTGCCGCATAACGCCCTCGATTTTGCGGGTGTTTGACAGGTCTTCAAGGGGGTTGGCGTTCAGCAGGATCAAATCCGCGACCATGCCTTCCTCGACACGGCCGAACGCGTCCTCTTCGCCCAGAAAAATCGCGGGGTTGACCGTGCCGGTCCGGAGTATCTCGTATGGGGTAAGCCCGGACTCGCCCATCGCTTCGATCTCATGGTGCAACGAGAAACCGGGCACGTTAAACCATTGTGGTGCGTCCGAACCCAGCAGCAGACCGGCCCCTTCCTCGTGCAGGGCCTCGATCAGATCCAGCCGCACACGTAGAAATTCCTTGCCTGCTTCGGGATCGTAATCCTTGGATGCCCGGAAGTTCTTCCTGCTCTCGAACCAGCCTTCAACCACCTGTTCGGGCATGTACCTGAACTCATCCCGGCGCCGCTCGCGGACCTCGTCGAAATCGAGGGTGAACGTACTGTGCATGATGGTTTCGGTGGGCACGTTCCACACCCCGGCTTCGCGTGTCTCCCGAGCGATCTGCTCCATCCGCTCCTGTCGGGCGTACGGCGCCAGTCGATAGCCAAAAAAACCCGGGTTCACGTCCGGTGCTTCATCGGGATCGACCAGTTCCTGCATGTAATCGTCAAGGTGGTCGACGGTTGCGTAGCCGGCCTCCAGTGCGGCCTTCAGGCCCACTTGACCGGATACGTGTCCGGCCATGTCGATGCTGGAGGCGTGGGCCTGTTTGACAATCCCCTTGAAGATTTCCGGGGACTGCCCCTCACCCATTTTCAAAAAGTCATAGCCCATTTCCTTCTGTTGTCTGACCACCTGCGCTGCGTCCGCCGGCGAGTCAAAGCCCCCACCCAGCCACCTTCCGCCGACGATCAACCGGGGGCCGGCCACGTCGCCTGTGGCCAGGTCCCGCCGAAGCTCAATGTGCGAGGGGTCTCCGATCATACCCCTTGCCAGCGTAACACCGTTGGCAAGGTACAGGAACAGCACATCCTCCAGATATTGACGGTTGCCGCCGTCTGGCACGTGAGCGTGCATCTCGGAAAGACCCGGCATCAGGTACTTCCCGTCCGCCTCCACGAGCGTCGCCCCGTCGGGTGGCTCCACTTCCTCAGCCGGCCCGATGCGCTGGATGGAACCGGTGTCCACCACCACCGTCCGATTCTCCAGAACGCGCTCGCTGTCCATCGGTATGACGTTCACACCCGTAAACGCCACGGGCTGATCCGCCCACGCCGGGCACGTCGCCACGACAAAAAACAGCAAAACAAACAACACGTCTCGTCCGGTTCGTCGTAACATGGTCACGTCTTCCCTGAAAACATTTGCTTGTTCAGAATTTCCTCGTTGTAATCAGTCTATTCGGTGGAACCACAACGTTACAAGTCGTGTTCCCGGTGTCTACACTCGAACACAAGGACTGTCGAAGGTGTCGAAACGTTCAGGAATTCCGGAATCACGGCATAGCAAACGTCCGGAACGTGGGGCTAAAGGAACGAAGGTTATCGCCCCATCCTGCTTCCCCCGGCGTAATGGATCTGAACCCCTGCAACCGGTTTCTCGTCGGCGGTGTCCAGATCCCTCTGCGGTGCCTCGTGTACCCACTCAACTGAAGCTGAGGAGACATCGTCGATTGAAGCAATCCTCTCTTCCGCCTGCGAAAGATGTTGATCGATCAAACCCCTGCCTCCTCCAAAATGGATGAGAATGTACCTTTTTTTCCATCCGAAAGGAACAATACCGGAGAAGCGCGGTCGAATCACCGGTACCGCCGGAATTTGATCATATTTTTTATTACCCTGATATCCAAGTAGAGAAATTTCTGCAGGAATTTATCCCCATGAAAAGGCAGTGAAAGCGGTGAATAATGGTGGTTCAATAAAATCAAGTGTTTCACTTGATAAGTGAAAAACGTTCACCCCATTACACACCGCAGAATAACGGTAAACAAAGTGCTTTCAAACATCAAGTTTGAAATCTCCGATGAACGGATCATAACACCCCGGGCTGCTTGCGGTTGCCGGTCTCTACACCTACTACGAATATCCTCAAGAGGTAACCAAACACCTCCCCTCCTACACCTCCAATAACTGTTTTGAGAAGTCCTGGTATCACCTGTGTCAGACCCTATCTCGAGCCGCGGGAGGAGTTGGAATTAATGACACAAAAGAGATCAGCAAAGACCTTCAACTGGGGAAGCTTTTGTTTCCCAAAGAAGCGAGAAAATATCAGGCAGCAAGGGACAGGATAAGAGAGCAGATCAGGAACCAGAGAAAAGGAGACAGGAAAACTGATAATGACCTCGAAGATGAGGACGAAAAGATCGAGGTGAGACCGGAAGAGGTTGGGGAAGGATACTTTTCGAAGCCAGGCACGATGAGTGACTTTTATAAAGGGATGCACGCGCAGGGACGGACACCGGCTTCGAAGGATAAAAGGGAGGTGGCGTATCAGATGATATCCGAACGAGGAGAACGGAAATTGTATCTGGATTTCGATCCGAAATTACACAAATCCAGGAACGAACAAGCAAAGAAGACGCGGAAAGGATACAGGGGCTACCATCCGTTTTACGTAATCGCGCCAAGAGGGGACCCCTCTCTCACGTTCGGGGTTCTGAAAAAACACGTCCCTCGGGTTTTCCCCGTGCCTAACGATCCAGCGGCAACCAGACGCTCATCCGGGTCATGCCCCGGTTGTTCCAGGTGTAATATGGGATCAGCCGAATGGGGACCTTCTTCCGGGAACCGGTTTTCAGTTCCCGATACAGGCGGTTCTTCCAGTCTCCCCGATCCACGGCCAAGGCCCGTCCCTCGAGCACCGTGACCCCGCCGAGCACGTTCTTCCGATGTGTTGCTTGAAACTTAATGTCTTCCGGAAGGACGACTTCGGAGACCCGGACCCCGTCCGGAAGGTCGGCCGATTCCAGGCAGTACACGATCGGGCCGCGCTGGACGGCCACCTGGTTGCGATCGGCCTCCACCCGCGGATGGGCCTCCATCAATGTTGATTCCACCGGCAGACGGATCGTGAAGCGGTCCCCGTTCTTCCAGTTGCGCTGGATCTTCGGGTACGTTCCAGGCGATCCGTCCGTCACCTTTTTGCCGTTTACAAGAAGCCCGGCGGTGTCCGCCCAGCCGGGTATTCGCGGGCGAAGGGTGATTCTCGTCTCCGGCGCCTCTTCGATCGTCAGGTGGACCGTGCCGTCCCAGGGATATTTCGTCTTCTGGCGGATTTTTACGTGAGCCTCGGAGGGAAGCTCCGTGTCCAGCACGTTGCTTCCATACAGGTTCACCCGGACTGTGTTCGGGGCCAGGCTGTACGCCCAGAGATGAGCTTTGCCGAGGGTCCGCAGGACATTGGGCGGACAGCAGAAGCTGGCCAGGTGTTTCGCGCGTTTTCCGTATCCCGGCCAGGTGAACGGGTTGTCTTCCACCCGGCGAAGCGGGTTGTTGTAACAGTACCGTTTCCCGCCGAGGCTGATGCCAGACAGGGCGCTGTTGTACAGCACCCGCTCGAGCACGTCCATGTATTTCGCCCGGCCGGTGGCGGCATACAGGCGCCAGTTCCACATGGCGTTCGCGATGTTGGCACAGGTTTCATTGTGCGCGGCCATGTTGGGAAGCTGGTATTCCCGGCCGTGCGCCTCCATAACCTTGTCCCGGGACGAGGAAATCCCGCCCGGGTGTAGCGCGCCCGTGGCGCCGGTGATGTACATTTTTTTGTGGACGACATTCTTCCAGATCCGCCGGATTGCCTCCCACAGCTCCTGTTCTCCCGTTTCCAGGAACACGTCAACCGCCCCGGCGTACAGGTAGTTGGCCATAACCGCGTGCCCCTCCGCCTCCTCTTCCTCCCGCAGCGGCGTGCGGTCCTGGTTGTAATCGGTCCCGCCCCGTGCGTAATAGTCCTGGTTGGAAAAAATTTCCCCGTCCACCGTTCCCCGGTG
>CAYXQY010000217.1:0-5703 GCA_964466525.1 uncultured Planctomycetia bacterium | reverse complement strand
CGAACTCCTTGCAGAGAACTCGCTGAGATCTCACTGAGTGCACGCCCCCTTTTCGTAGAGGGTCTACATATAAAGGAAATAAATCATGGACACAGCCACCAACAGAAAGACCAGCGTCAACCCGGAACCGGCTTTCAGGTAATCACTCACCCGGTACCCCCCGGGCGTCATCAGAAGCGCGTTTACGTGATGCGTGGGCAGAACGAACGAATTGGCCGCACAGACACCCACCAGTAAAATCATGCCCTGCGTGGCAGTTGCGTCCAGTCCCATGCCCCCGGATATCTCAAGAATAAGCGGCACGAGTAAAACCGTTGCCGCAACGTTCGACATGAACAGGGAAAACATCGTCGTCAGCCCGCCGAGCGCGAGCAGGATCAGGAATATATGGGTGTTTGCCAGCATCTGCACCAGTTCACCGGCGATCATCGAGGCCGTACCGGACGTGTTCATCGCAACACCAATCGGTATCAACCCGCCGATAAGGAAAACGACCTTCCACTCAATGGCCTGATACGCTTCCTCCACACTAATGACGTCACTTAAAATCATGGCCATGGCCCCGGTCAGAAATCCGATCGAAATCGGCACCCCCGTTAGAAACACGAGGGAAATCGACCCGATGAAACTCGCAAGGGCATACCACGCCTTGTCCGGTTTCCGATCCTGTACTCGAAACGGGGTGACGGTGATAAAATCCTCGCTCTCCTTGAAAAAGCGAAGGTTTTCCCAGGCACCGTGCAGAACCATCGTGTCCCCCGCCTTAATTTCCCGATCGGCCACATTCTTTTCCACAATTTCGCTGTCACTAAAATACAGCACGACCTGTGCACGGTAGGTTTCACGCAGAGAGAGCTCGCGCATTGTTTTCCCCACCAGGCTGGACCTCGCCGGAATCACCACTTCGATGTACCCCCGCTGACTGTCCTGCGGAAGGTTCACTTCCTCGCGAGCCAGCTTCAGTTCCTTCTCCTCCGCCAGTCGCTCGATATTTTCCTGACGACCCTGCAGAACGAGGGTCTGATACGCGTGAAACTCCGTCCCTTCCCACACGTCATACTCCTTTCGGTGCTGATCGGTAATCCGGAGCAGGTTCACGTTATGCTCCCGACCGAATTCAATGTCCTCCACACTCTTACCGATCAACGGACTGTCCGGCTGAATCTTATATTCGTAGATCGTGTCGGATAACCCCCAGGTATTGATCAGGTTCTGCTGGGGCGTGGACGCCTCCTCGTCGTGCACGGTTTCGGACGGAAGAACATACCGACCAAAAATGTAGAAGTACCCCATTCCACAAATCAATAGCACGATGCCAATCGGGGTGACGGAAAACAGGTTGAATTCGGCGATATCACCGTTGCTTCCCAGCAGGTCATTCAGCACGATTAATGAACTTGTTCCCACCATTGTCAGCGTCCCCCCGAGTAAAGCGGAAAACCCCATCGGCATGAGAAGGTTCGACACCGGAATGTTCTCCCGGCGCGAAATCCCGGTCATCACCGGTAAAAACAGTGCCGCCGCCCCGAGGTTTTGCATAAACCCGGACATGACGCCGACCGTTGCTGAAACGGTCGATCGAATCCGGGATTCACTCCGCCCCGCAACACCGAGGATGAAGCCTGCAATTCGATCGGTAATCCCGGACTTAAACAATCCACGCCCCATGATCATGACGGCAATAATGGCCATAATTGCGTTGCTGGAAAACCCGGAGAGCGCCTGTTTCGTGTTGATGACCCCGGTCCAGACCAGTGAGAGCATCGCCAGCAACGCCACGACGTCGATACGAACCACCTCCAGGGTGATCGCCATGACGGTCAGGCCGAGTATGATCAGCGTAATAACTTTTGGATCAGTGATAAACAACGGTCGATTACCAAATAATCAACAGACCGATTACAGATCGTATCCCCGAAAAACAATAAATCCAGCAGTATAGTGAATTGTAGTTCGAGGTCAGATACGTCGCAAGAACCCACGGAAACGGAACGAACGAATTTAGCGAGGCAGGTCAGCGCTGCGCCGGGACGTACACGCCCGGTGTTTTCGAATCACCTTCCAACCTTTTTAACGTTCACTCGCGCGATCGGCTCAAGCTGGTTCGATCAGGTCCAGCACGTTCGAACCCGCACGACACTCGTACAGAAGGCGGAACAGGATCATCAGACAATTCGTCAGACGGAGTGAGAGAGGGATATGACGTGGGCTCAACACCCACGGCAACATCGGCAGCAGCAGTACGAGGAATGCGGGAGACTGAAATCCGCCGGGGTGGACCGGCTGAGTCGTTCACCGGTTCGTCCAATTTTTGCTGTCGTAGTTATCATGTTGAGGATGAAACAGCCGTTGCCAATGAATCAAAGTAGTGGCCCACCTATTGATGAAAAAAGTCGGGAACGCAAGCATCCCTCCCCGAAAATGAAGTTGAAAACTTCAGTTTGAACCGAGAGGTGGGAAGTTATGCATTGAGATTTAAATTACAGTAAGTAATTTACCAGAACGAACGAACCCTGTCAACCGGTAGGTCCCTGGTTGAACAGACCGTAAAACGTTCCAAAAGTGACGTATGTACCTACTTGCTGCGCACCCGATCCGAAGGAATCGGTTGGTTCATGTAGGGAGGTTTTAACTCGTTGAACGACCACGACCCGAATCGACGATCCCTCAAACGTACATTAAAACCGAGTTTCGAGTGTATTCCACGAACTTTGACAAGCACAACGTAAACCATTCCCCGTTCCGGAGCCCAGTAAGCGGTGCCGGTACGCAGGTCGTTCAGGGCAAACTCACCCGGCACGGGCTGATACTGATTCGGTTGAAGGGGTTGTTCCAGGGTCTTCACCGATTTGCCGGACGAGAGGACCTGGTACCGGATCGTGCCGCGCGGTTTGACGTATCGAGATTGGTGTGTTAACCGCAGTTTCAACAGATAACCGGCCCGGATCTGCCCGTCGGCCTCAAGATTACCCGTCACTTTTTCGATGCCGTGCAGGGACAGAAGCGGATAGTTTGAGGTCGTATGATCCGGGGTGTTACCACTCGTACCCTCCCCCGGTCGCTTCAAACGGTCACGGACATCGGACCATTTCATTCGGTTCGTTTCCTGTGCTGACGGATCCGTGTCATACGTCACCTCAAAGGAGATTTCTTCGAGTTCCTTCGGACCTGAAATGCGACGGTGAAACGGATGAATTTCACCCGGCTTCAACGTCGCCTCCAGGGCAATCGATCGTTCAACACGCTTGCCCCCGGTTCCCGTCAGTACAAAACGAAGGTCTACATTCTTCACGGCAGCGTCGAGGCCATTGCGAACCCCGCCCTGAATCAGCATCCGTTCCCGATCGATTCGCCACAGCTCCACGTGACCCAGCTCCACGGTATTTTCATCCGTGAACGCCCCGGGAAGTTGAAACGAAAGCTTGCTCGGGTTGTTCTGTTTCCCACGATCAATCGACCGCTTGCGAACACCGGACTCCCGTACCGAGATCGGTTCCGTCCGCGACGTTTCCGGATTCACCCGGTAAACACATTGGCTGCGCTCGGACCCGCTGGACTGGACCAGACGCACACGGTATTCTTCGGGCTCAGAAATCTCCTCTATCCTTGTCTCGGCCGTTACCACCCGTCCGGCCGGGATGACGGAAAATTTCGCCAGCGGAAATCGTCGGACTTCACCGTCCTGAGTACGAATTCGAACGTTGGCCCGAACGTGTTCCAGGGCCTGCCATGTGTTGTTCCGAATGCGGCACGAGATATCCATTCCATCCCGCAGACGAAACGGATCCACCTGAAATTGATCAACGGTCAATGCAGGTTGAGCTTCGTCGCTGTCGCCCTGTGCCTGAATCGATGAAATGATCGGAAACACAACACAGAAGCCGAGCACCACGACGAAGAGGTACCTGACCCATCCCGCCCCCCCCCCGTCAATCGTAACAAACCGATTTTCGTGACCGGCGGTGTTCATACGTAAAAAAATAACTTCAGTGATCCTCTGATATCAGAAATGTACACGTAATGAAAAGATCCGGCGCTGAACCCGAGTCAAAACAAACGGGCGATTCCGAAAATCAGGAATGAATCCGGCATGTGAGATCACCCTAAGTGGGCGCTCGAAAGACCAATTCAGAAATACGCAGGCCTACTCCATGATCGTTTCTATTGGAACACGCTTGTTCTGAGGGGTCAGTTGTAAAGATGAGATGGGCCCGCCAGGACTTGAACCTGGAACCCACGGATTAAGAGTCCGTTGCTCTGCCGAATTGAGCTACGAGCCCGTGACGTTCAACAAAATCAATCCGCCCGATCAGGAACGTACATGTTGTTCCATTTCTGTCGAAAATGGATACGAACTTCTTCCAGGACAAACTTCTCAACGGTGAAAAACCCGGTATTCAAGTTTTCCTTTATACCGGTTCAAAACGTTGAGTAAAGATGACCTATCGGACGGGAAGCAAAAACGAATCAGTAT
Source organism: uncultured Planctomycetia bacterium (assembly GCA_964466525.1). GTDB lineage: Bacteria > Planctomycetota > MHYJ01 > CAYXQY01 > CAYXQY01 > CAYXQY01. The sequence continues at coordinate 1,229 of CAYXQY010000217.1, read as the reverse complement.
GTCAGGAGGATCCAGCAAAGGAAATCGACATTCCGTCCGTGGAAGCCCGACAGAAAGCTTATAAATTCCTAACAGTGGTCAAACACGGTGAATACAATAGACCATTCTACCAACGGCTCAATCACTTGTAAACAACTGGCGAAGCCGTTTCTCGAACAACACGGAAAGAAAAACATCAATGCGGATAAAAGGGGATGATCACCGTCAACTGAACAGGAATACCATCACTCATTGGGGAGATCGAATCACCGTCTCCTCGTACGGAGGATGAACCCCTGATGTATTTTTCCAAAATAACGGACCGCATCCAAGACAAATACGATTTCTATTTCCGCAACCATGATTTGAGACGAACGGTCGCAACACACCTGGCGGATCTGGGTGTTGACCGAACGGTCATCGGCAAAATCCTTAACCACAAAGGACAGGACCGAAAGCAAACGGCGATATACGAGCGTCACGATGACAAAGAAGAGAAGCGGGAAGCCCTCAATATGTGGTCGGAGAAGCTGGAGGAAATCATTGAGGAGTAACCAACACAGGACTCCTGCCCCTTCTGGCGTTCCATCAACGGAGTGACGAGACCGGCGAACCCTCTTTGATCATTCGCTGATCCGGGTCACCTCGATGTTTTTCCCTTCGTTCTTCAGTACCTCCCCTTTCGTGCGGACCGTGCTGTTCTTTGCCTTCTCCGTGATCTCCACGGGCATATCTGTTCTGTTGATCAGCGTGTGGTCCCGGGCCTTCCTGTGTCCCAGTGTGATGGTCTTCGGGGTTTGACGCTCCTTCCCATTCCACGGTGTGATCGTCACATGGCTTCCGGTCGTTCCACCAATCAGGGCGATGCCCTGGTCGTGCCGCCACCCTTTCAGCTCTGATTCCCCCGGCATCAACGCCAACTCTACCTTTGCATACCCACCGCCAAGCACCAGCAGCAACGGACCGTACTTCGCATCGCCCCTACAGTTCTCGAGCACGTCATCCGCCGCACTCACACGAAACCCATCCCCGTTCCCGATCGATACGCAATTCCTGAGGTGCGCCGGCCCGCCCCGTGATACGGCAAACCCTTTCCGCATGTTTTTAGCGGTACAATTGATCAGTTTCACCTTCCCCGCCGAGTAGATGCGAAACGCATCCTCCGACAGGGATTTCACGTATCCCTGTTTAATCTTTCCGCCCCGGGCCGGGATCGCCCGAAAGTCATGTTCGTACGCCGGTCCGGACGT
>CAYXQY010000216.1:0-5752 GCA_964466525.1 uncultured Planctomycetia bacterium | reverse complement strand
GTACTGCGATCTTGGGTGACTGGTATCTTATGAATAGAATTATAGAAACTGCAACCACTGCAGCAAATATAGCTATTATCGCAGTCCTCATGAACTGTTCTCCAAGAGTTGCTGAAACCTGGCTGGTTGAAGCTATGTTTATAGATACAGGAAGCGCTCCGGACTGAAGTATAGATTTAAGCTGGTTCATCTCCTGAACCGCGCTCTCTCGATCCTGTGCTCCTCCGGTTATTGAAGGTGTGCTTATAATTCTGTTCTTGAATACACTCCCGACACCAAGGCTGCTTACCTGCTTTTCATCGAGTGAGAGAACAAGATTTGTACCTACAAGATTCCCTCCTGGACCTCCTCCCTCGAAGTTCTGTGCTATAGCCTGGAATCGCTCCGCTGCCTGTTGTTCTACAGATACCTGGAACTGGAACTGACAGCTACCGCTTCTACATGTTACTCCGGAACGGCTTGGGTTTATATCAACTCCTGTTACATCCTGACCTGTGAAGGCCTGAGCCCTTAATCTATAGGTTGAATCTGTGAAATTGACAAGTTTGAGAGGTATCTCGTGTGATCCAGCTGTAAGTATGATGCTCTTGTTCTCTGTCAACCTCTTTCCATCTATAGTAAGTGTGCCGTTCCCTCCTTCGATCTCAAATTGATTGTCCCCAAATGTAAGTGTATCTCCAGGCAGAGCGTTTATAGACATCCCTGCGGTGAACTTACCCTGCTGTCCTATAAGCCTTCTTAGCTGTGAGGTGTTGGCTCCTGCCATCTCCACCTGTACAAATGCAGCCTGTCCTCCCAGCTTCGCAACAGAACGTATGTTCATATCCTGGAGCCCGAAGACCCTTATTCTAGTCTTCAAAGTTGTTATTATCTGTTCTATAGTCTCTGAAGGGTTATCAACATCTGATAGGTCGGGTTCTATAAGGATTCTTGCTCCACCCTGTAGATCCAGACCTTTCTTTATGTTCGTGGTAAGTATGGTCTCCTTACCGTTCTCTGTATCGACCTGCGTGTAATGCGGTGCTATCGATATACCTGCAGCTACCAGCGCTGTTATCAGGAACCAGACTCTCCACTCCCTCAGCAGGTCTCTGAACATTATATCTTACCCTCCGCGTGCATCTTTAGTATTATCGCGTTTCCTGTCCATGTCGCAGGTATGTCGATTAGGAGACCCATAAGGATTACAGCTGCTATCTGGTCAAGGGTTGGAGAGGTAGAGACTATGTATAGTACGGTAAATGCAGCTATAGCGCCTGCTGTCATAGTGACACCTGTAGTTATTGAATCCTTGACTCTTTCCTTTAGATCTCTCTGCCTTTCCCTAAGGATTTTTGTGGAAAGCACAATATCTGTGTCTACAGAATATCCTATAAGCATGAGAAGCGCTGCAAGAGAACCCAGAGTCAGGTTTATACCTAGAAGATTCATGCCTGCTATAGCTGCCACTATATCTATAAATGCTGCTGCTATAACCGCTAGTGAAGGAACAAGGCTTCTGAAAGCTACGAAAATCACTACTGACATGACCAGAAATGCGAATGCTGTAGCTAGCTGAGCTTCAAATAGGAAGCTTCCTGATACTGCTGCACCTACAGTCTGTATACCTATTTCCCCATATTCAACATTATTTCTCTTCAGTATATTCTCTACCTGATCTGTGGTGTTTATAGATCCTAGACCGTCATCTTCCGCTATCTGAGACTGTTCGCCTGCATCTGCCGATTTCCCTGACGTCCTTATAATGAAGTTCCTGCTATCCCCTGAAGAGATAGTTCTAACGTTCACATCGCTGTATGCCTCTCCAAACATTTCTTCTATTTCTTGCTGGGACACTTCACCAGGTATGGCGACCTGTATCTCTGTTCCGCCGGTGAATTCTATCCCTTTAGGCACTAGCTCCCCGTCCTGCATGTAGCTGTACCCTAGGATTCCTCCTGTGAGCACTAGAATGATTATAGGCACAGCAAGCCACTTCTCGTAGTTGCTGTACATCATATCGTAGAAGCTGTCGAAGTATTCCACGATTTTCTCAAACATAGTTCTATCTGCCGAGACTTAGAATTTCTATGAAAGCATTTAAATCTAACCTATGATTTTAAACCTATGTCCAAGGTCTCGGAATGGTTCAGGAAGAAAACAGGCCTAGATGTCAGGGAGGAATCACCCTACTGGGTAGGCCTTGTAGCTATATTTATACTTGCTACATGGATCAGATATATACCTTCTAAGAGCATGAAGTATCTACAGGCTCTTGACCCCTACATGATAGCCAGGATGTCCGCAGGAATAGTTCAGAACGGATATTTACCTGCATTTGACATTATGCGTTTCTTCCCTTTCCCTACTCCTACACAGGCTCTTAATCTAGGAACGATATATATACCAGCCTACCTCTACAGCCTTGTAAAGCCGTTTGGAGTAAGTTTTATCGCGTGGGCCAAGGCATACCCTGCGCTCATGGGAGGCCTGACAGTTATACCTGTCTATCTGATGGTTTCGGAAGTGTTTGATAGAAAGACCGGTCTTTTATCAGGATTATTCCTGGCCTCCTCCGTAGCTATACTTCACCGTTCATCTGCAGGCTGGTTTGAGAAAGAACCTATAGCTTTACTTCTTATGATGTTTTCTCTATATTTCTTCCTGAGAGGATGGAGAAGAGAGGACTGGAAGTCCGGAATATTTTCAGGTATCTGTCTAGGTATTGCATCGATCTCCTGGGCAGGAACGAAGTTCATGTTGCTTCTTTATCCTCTCATAGTCGGTTCTCTAATAGCCGGACTACCTATACTGATGTTCTTTGTCTCGCTGATACTGGATATAGATATAAAGCCTCTGGACAATATTAGGGGTCTTGTTACTTCCTATACCCCTACTGTTCTAATTGGAACAACCGTTCCTTTCATACTCAACAGAGTTGCATCCTTCCAGATGTTCCTTTTTGTTCTAAATCTAGGAGTTCTAATATTCCTTCTTTTGAGGTATTCTGCAGAGAAATATAGTTTTGTGGAGAGGAAAACTCTGCCTTACTTCTCTCTTTCACTTATAGTTATAGGATTGATATTCCTATTTATATCTCCTGTTGTAGCTCCACCGGTAGCTAATTACGCAGGCCATGCTATAAACACCGCCCTACAGTCAGGGGGAGGAGTTATAGGAGGTACAGTAGCCGAAAATCAACCTGCAAGAGTTGGACAGGTTGTGCAGAGATTGGGGGCTTCACAGGCTGCAGCGGTAATTCCTGGAGGAAGTTATTTTGCGGAGTACTTCAGTGGATGGACTTTTGGGATTATCGGTCTATCTATTTTGGCTCTTCTTGTCCTGTTAGAGTTCCTTCGCCATTATTTTGATCTAAAATCTGTAGATTATTCTAATCTTCTAGGAGGATATCTTATATCGGTTTCAATATCCTCTGCAGTTATGTACTACTCTTTCGATGGCTCTTCGGCCTCAGCATTCATTCCTTCACTGGTTATATCAGGAGTTGTTATCTGGGGAGCCTACCTTTTTGACTACGTCCGTTCTGAAGAATCCAAGCAGTGGTACAAGGCCTCCATGATTATGTGGATAATTCTGTTCCTTGCAACTGCCTGGATGGGTTCCTTTGGATCCATGGCGGTCCTCGGTGTTGTCGGAGGAATGCTCATAATATGGGCCAGAGGAATGGGAGATAAGTTCAAGGTCGAAGAAAGCTGGCTTTATCTGGTATTCTTTACCTGGATGGCCTCCACAATATACGGTGCGACAAGGAAATCCAGACTGCTGTTCCTTGCGGCTACACCTGTGGCTGTATGTGCAGGAATAGGATTCTCCAAGGTTATAGACATAGTTTCAAAGAGCGATATCTGGGAGTGGATAGAGGAAAGGAGAGGCGACATTGATGTTGATATAAGTCCAAAGAAGTTTGTTGTTATAATCCTGATAGGTCTTCTTGTCGCCGTAAATGTTTCTGCAGCTTATGTTATGGCATCTCAGTCTATAAGAGGCGCTCCTAACAATGCATGGATGGAGAATCTTAACCACATGAGAGAAGAGACACCCGAAGGATCTGTAATTCTCTCCTGGTGGGACTACGGCTACTGGTTCCAGACGATAGGAGATAGACCGGCTATAGCAGACGGAGGTAACATGGCTTACTACGCCGGTGGCAACAACATGAGCAAGGTCAACCTACGGCTTGCTGACTTCCTCACCGCTTCGAACGCATCTGAATACAGAGACTGGATGGAAGAGAGATCTGTAGATTATATAGTCCTGGACAGCACTATGATCGGCAAGTATTCTGCTGTTTCGCAGATATCCCATGGAAGCAACCAGAATTTCAACTATATGAGGACTCTAGGTTGTAAGCGCCAGGGAGATAGATGTCAGGTGGGACAGATAGGGAATAACACTGTTATACCTTATGGCTTTTCCAACAACGCGGACCTGATAGTTCCTGTAGAGAATAACAATGGATCTACTGATATCTCTGCAGCACCGCTCATCAGGTTTGGAAACGGCCAGACAGTACCTATAAAACACGTCTGCAGTGAAGAAGGAATAAAAGATTTCCACCAAGATGAAGGCACTACTGGGGGAATGAACGAGGCTATAAGGAATTCTATAAGGCAGGAAAAACCTTTCGGAGGCTGTGTAGCGATACATCCACGTAGAGGGATATCCAACATAGTTCTCGTACCTCCTGCGGTCGTAGAGTCTACACTTGTACGCCTGTACCTTATGGATGGTGCAGGGATAGACTTCGTGGAGAAGGTGTTTGACAACGGGTTCTCCAAGACCTGGGAAGTAGAGGAGAGGAGATAAATATGCTTTTTGTAGCAATATCTGTACTTTTAGGGTTTATAACTACGTTTATAGCCACTCCTATGGCTATGGATTTCTTGAAATCTTCCGGGATAATAGGTATAGACCAGCAGAAGAGTGATAGACCTAGGTTACCAACTTCTGGAGGTGTTGCGGTGGTTGCTGGATTCTTCATTTCCACGACATTATTTATAGGTCTTAACACTTTCTTCCCTGGCGCAGGAATATCAAATGAATTAATACTTGCAGCTATATCCTCTGTTCTCCTGATAGCTATGATAGGTCTGATCGATGACGTCCATGTTAAGGATCAGGGCAGACAGGTGAAGGAGGAACAGCAGATATCCATAGGTTTCGAGAGGTGGTGGATAAAGCCTCTACTGGTTCTACCTGCAGCCATCCCTCTGATGGTTGTGAAGGCAGGACACTCCATAATGAAGCTTCCTATAGTAGGAACTGTAGTATGGGGTCCTCTATACCCTCTATTTCTTGTTCCTATGGCGGTGGTCGTGGTTTCAAATGCCACAAACATGCTTGCAGGGCAGAACGGTCTTGAAACAGGTATGGGTGCCGTAGCTCTTACTGCACTAGGCATATTCTCCTACCTCAACAGCTCTCTTGAAGGCGCAGTAATTGCTCTTGGAATGGCCCTCCCGCTGTTTGCTTTCCTATGGTACAACTGGCATCCTGCAAAGATACTTCCAGGCGACTCTCTTACATATGCAATGGGGGCTGCGTTCGTCTCTGCAACAATAGTCGGCAACGTGGAGAAGTTCGCGGTGTTCATATTCCTGCCGTGGATCATAGAAGGCCTTTTGAAGTTCAGAAGCGGTTTCCAGGCCAGTTCTCTTGGTGAACCTACTTTTGACGGGATCCTCGAGCCGAAGCATCAGAGGATCTATTCTCTAACCCACATATTCATGCGTTTCAAGCTCACCGAGAAGCA
>CAYXQY010000215.1:0-5794 GCA_964466525.1 uncultured Planctomycetia bacterium | reverse complement strand
TGTCGGAGAGAAACACAATGCCCCGGAAACACTTTATTCTTCCGGAAAGCTGGTGTAAACTCACAATTCTTTCCTGAAATGCGGTTGTCATTGTTTCACCTCATACGTGAAACAGCGGAGTCCCCGGAACGTGCATCTTACAGCGCGTACTCCCACCCATTGCAGGTGAATTTTTTGTATCCTGCCTGCCCTGCTCGATTATGTGGGTTCGTAAACTGTTTCCCTCACCCGGCTTCTGGTATACCCTGCTTGTTCGCCTGCTGATCTACGCCGTACTCGTATTAACCGGTATCGTATTTCTGGCAAGCTGCATGGAAAAAACATTCATCTATCAACCGGTTTCGTATCCGGAAGGTAACTGGGACGTCCCTCAAACCAGCATGGGAGCGGAGATCCAGGACGTTCATTTTCACACCGACGACGACGTCAGGCTGCACGGCTGGTGGGTCCCCCGCTCCGATACCAGCCGGACGATCCTCTGGTTTCACGGGAACGCAGGCAACCTGTCACACCGGTACCAGGATCTGTTGAACTTCCATAACATCGGATGTCAGGTGCTCATTATTGACTATCGGGGGTACGGAAAAAGTGACGGTTCGCCTTCGGAACAGGGCCTCTACCGGGACGGGCTCGCAGCTTATTCGTTTCTGGTGGAACAGAAAGAGATTCCAAAGGATCAAATCGTTCTGCTCGGCCGGTCACTCGGAGCAGCCGTCGCAACAAAAGTTGCAAACCGACGCGAGATCGACCGTCTCCTTCTGGTTTCGCCTTTCACAAACGTCCGGGACATGGTTCCGCACGTGCTGCCCATCCCCGGCCTTCACTACCTTATATCCTCCGAATTCAATTCGCTTGACCGGATCAGGGACATCCACGTTCCACTGCTGATCATTCATGGAACGGACGATGAAATTGTGCCGATTGAACTGGGTCGAAAACTGTTTGAACGGGCGAACTCCCCGAAGCGCTTTGAGGCACTGGAGGGGGCCGGACACAACAACATCAGTATGGTTGCCGGAATCAAATATCAGCAGCTTATACGGGAGTTTATCTTTGAGGACTGATCCGATCCCCCTGAAATACGAACGGTACCATCCCTGTTTATGGCCGGTACACTCCCGGTGGTTTGCGGAAACGATCTCCCCGGGAACGAGTGGACGTACGGTTTTTGGTCCCTGGGTCCGGTGATCTTTCTCCATTTCGATAGATACCCACATTTTAATTGAGGAGCTTTCGTGTCTCGAGTGCTCGTATTAATCGCCGTCAACTGTATTGCGATGATGCTTGTTGTAGCCTTCCTGGGAAACCGGCTCGTCTTTTACCCGAGCCGGCATCCGGAGGGGACGTGGTCCGCCGATGGGCTCGGAGATCAATTTTTCGACGTGCAATTTTCGACGGAAGATCAGGTTCGGCTGCACGGTTGGTGGGCCCCCGCGCAGAGTGAGAAAACACTTCTATGGTGCCACGGAAATTCCGGAAACATCACACACCGTCTCGACCTGCTTCAGTTTTTCACCACGCTGAATGTTCAGGTTCTTCTGTTCGATTATCGCGGCTACGGCAAAAGTGAAGGAGACCCACACGAGAACGGGCTCTATCGTGATGCAAAGGCGGCCTACCGGTTTCTCGTCGACGAACAGGAGGTCTCCCCCGATCAACTTCTTATTTTTGGCCGGTCCCTCGGCGGGGCCATTGCCACCCACCTCGGGGCCGGCTCAGAACACGCGGGGGTGATTCTGGAATCCACCTTCACGAACATTCCCGACATATCTAACGCATCGATGCCGATCCCGTTTCTTTACCTGTTTTTGAGGGCACGCCTTGATGCCCTTTCCCGCATCGATCAAATTAATCAGCCAACCCTGCACCTTCACGGACGGCAGGATGAGGTCGTGCCGGTTTCACTTGGACGGCGCCTGTTCGAGCAGGCCGTGGATCCGAAAACCTGGATCGAGTTCCCGGACGCCGAACACGACGACATTCGTGAGTCCGATCCGGACACGTATCGCAACGTATTAAAGACAATGATACACCACCCCGAAAAACTTGATCGAATTCACGAAAACGGACCTGTTCCAGAGACCGAATGAGCTGAACCCACCCTGCGGTCTCTACTTGGAACCCCGGATTCGGGACCCCGTCCCCTCACCGGTTCTCCCGCTCAATCTCCCGGCAACGATGAGTCATACACACCCCCACGAATCCTCCCCTGATTCACGGAAAATATCGAATCATGCTTCTCTTTAATCCCCCTTTTGAACGGCGTAAAATACAGGTTTCAGGAAGTGCTCCGCACAACAGCATACGTTTACTGATGCTCGCTTAAACCGTTCCGGTTACCCGGAACTGAAAGTACGTTGACGCAGGCGCTCCAACCACGTAACACATGTCCGCACAGGTTCCTGCGTCACATTGATCGAAGTGTCACCCGCGCTACTCCGCTCATACGGCCCAGGAAAAAGATGAGTTCGATCCCCTTCTGTAAACATGACGAAACGAACCCCACCGGACACCGGCCGAGAACAGAGCTCGTCGAACCTTAACTCCGGACTCCCGTCTCTGCTTTCAGCCGTTTTCCTCAGCTTTCTTCTTCCTCTCGCATGCTGGACCTTCGGACGGTCCGCCCTGTTTTCCCTGTCAGGAACGAACAATGCCCCGGAGGAGAGGGCAAGTAAGAACGAATCTTCCCCCTCCGACCAAAAGGTGCCGGAACCATACCGAACACTTACCCCCCCTCCTTTCACGGATCGTTCGAAACGGGCCGGCAAACGCCTCTATGAAGAACACTGCGAGGTCTGTCACGGTAGTGAGGGAGCGGGAAACGGTCCGGCCGCCGATGCGCTCGATCCGTCCCCGCAACCATTTTCCTCCACGAATTTCGTCAACCAATATTCGGATCAATACATGTACTGGCGCATCAGTGAAGGAAAAAAGAACACAGCCATGCCCGGGTTTCGACAGGTCCTAACAGAACAGAAACGCTGGCAGATCGTACACTACCTGCACGTACTTGCCGGACGTCGATAGCGGTTGTTGACAGTTTTTCGGCAGGAAGCAATCGACAAAGTGATGTCGATAAACCCTGACCGGTTACTTGACCATCTCTCTGCGTTCCACATAAAAAAAACGCGTGAAATGTTGAACTTTCCGGTATGTCCCCTTAGGATAATCAATATCGGTTGAACGCGGGATTCGAACGAAATTGATAAAACTGAACGATCTTGCGTCCGGTCAGCGGAATCGACACGCATCAACCTATTTCCGTTCCGTTTCATACCGGGCGTCGTACTGATTCCCGAAACACACAAACCGTTTTCAACTTTCCTGTTTCCCCGTTCAAAAACCGAATCGCCGCAACGTAATCGTTCGCCAGTTCGAGACATACGACGCAGTCCAACGACACGCAATAACATGCAAATTCTTGAAACCATATCCGATTTCCTGTCTACGCTGTTCGGAAACTACAATCAGCGAATGATTCAGAAAATCCTTCCCCGGGTGGAAGAGGTAAAATCACTGGAGACGGAACTACAGACCCTGTCGGATATGGAACTTCGTGCAAAGACGGACGAATTCCGCGAGCGTATCGACGAGGGCGAAACGATTGACGACCTGCTTGTGGAATCGTTTGCCGTGGTTCGGGAAGCAGCCAAGCGAACCATCGGCATGCGACCCTACGACGTACAGATACTGGGAGGCATCGTCCTGCATCAGGGACGGATCGCCGAGATGCAGACGGGGGAAGGAAAAACTCTCGTGGCCACCATGCCCGCTTACCTGAACGCGCTGACCGGAAATCCCGTGCACATCGTCACGGTCAACGACTACCTGGCCCGACGTGACGCCCAGTGGATGGGCCCGGTGTATAATTTCCTCGGCCTCGAGGTCTCCGCCATCCAGTCCGAGCAGGAGTCCAAACGTTTCGACCCGGACCACCTGAACGAAACGGACGAGCAACTCCGCAACCTCCGCTCGGTTGAGAAACAGGAAGCGTACGAAGCGGACGTGATTTACGGAACCAACAACGAATTCGGGTTCGACTACCTGCGGGACAACATGAAGGTGGATAAAGAGGACCAGTGTCTCTCCGGCCACCACTACGCCATCATCGACGAAGTGGACAACATCCTCATCGACGAAGCTCGCACCCCACTCATTATCTCGGGACCGGCCGACGAAGCCACCGAGAAATACTACGAAGCCGACCGTGTGGCCCGCGGTCTGAACAGGGAGGAACACTATGAGGTCGACGAAAAGGACAATCAATGCATCCTGACCGAGGAAGGCATTGAACGGGCACAGGAAATCGTGGGGGTGGACAGTTTCTACACCGGACAGAACATGGACTGGCCTCACCACATCGAACAGGCCCTTCGGGCCCACGAACTCTATCAGCGGGATCAGGAATACGTCGTTAAGGACGGCAACGTGGTCATCGTCGATGAGTTTACCGGTCGGCTGCGCGAGGGACGCCGCTGGAGTGACGGCCTCCACCAGGCGGTGGAAGCCAAGGAAAACCTGGACATCCGCAAGGAAAACCAGACCCTCGCCACCATCACGCTGCAGAACTATTTCAAAATGTACGACAAGCTGGCCGGTATGACCGGTACCGCCGCAACGGAAGCCGGCGAGTTCGACGAGATCTACGACCTCGAGGTGGTGGTCGTCCCGACGAACAAACCACTTCGTCGCACGGAATACCCGGACCTCCTGTTCCGCTCGGAGGAGGACAAGTTCAAAGCGGCGGCCGAACGGATCGAAGAGTTGCAGGAAGAGGGACGCCCCGTTCTCGTGGGGACCACGGACATCGACAAGTCCGAACGGCTGAGCCGGCTCCTCGACAAACGGGGCATCGATCACGATTTGCTGAACGCAAAACAGCACGAACGGGAAGCCAAAATCGTCGCACAGGCCGGGCAGGAAGGCGCCGTGACCATCGCCACAAACATGGCCGGCCGGGGCACCGACATCAAACTCGGCGAAGGCGTGGCGGAAAAAGGTGGGCTTCACGTCCTCGGAACCGAACGGCACGAAGCCCGACGCATCGATAACCAGCTCCGGGGCCGCGCGGGGCGTCAGGGAGACCCGGGCTCCTCACAATTCTTCATTTCGCTCGAGGATGAACTGCTGCGGGTGTTCGCCTCCGACTGGGTCGACAGCATGATGGGCTCCATGGGCATGGACGAAGGAGAAGGCCTGGAGAAAGGTATTGAAAGTTCGATGATTTCCAGCTCGGTTGAACGGGCCCAATCGAAAAAAGAAGACAAGAACTTCCAGATCCGGAAGGAACTGCTCGACTACGACAAGGTCATGGACGAACAGCGAAAAATCGTCTACGACCAGCGCCAGGACATCCTGGAGGGAGAAGGACTCCGGGACATGATCATGGACATGATCGAGGACGTCACCAGCGACACCGTGGACCAGTACCTGGACGAGGACGAACCGAAAGAGGACTGGGACTACAAGGGCTTGAGTGACTGGGTGGCCCGTACGTACAACCTGGACGTTGGGGTATCCGAAATTGAAGATCAGGATCCGGACGACGTCTTCCACACCATCATGACCCGGGTCGAGGACGCATACCGGGAACGCGAGGAACGGCTGGAGGACGAGGAAATGCGTCGAATTGAACAATTTATTCTCCTGGACCGCCTCGACGAAAAATGGAAGGATCACCTCTATAACATGCAACAGCTCCGGGACGCCATCGGATTTCGTGGATACGCCCGGAAAGACCCGAAAATCGAGTACAAGCGTGAAGGATACGCCATGTTCGAAGAACTGATGGAAA
>CAYXQY010000214.1:0-5897 GCA_964466525.1 uncultured Planctomycetia bacterium | reverse complement strand
CGCCGGAGCACGTTCGGGTCTGAAATCGGGGTGCAGAGGGTTCCCATTTCCCAGTTATTCTCCGTCATCAGTTTGACGAGCCGGTGAATTTCCGGGCAGGACACCTCCGGCTCATCCCCCTGGAGGTTGATGATGATTTCTTCGTCGATCTCCGCGACCGCTTCGCTCAACCGATCCGTACCCGAGGGATGCGTTCCGGTTCTCAGGACCCGGGCGCCGAAGTCACGGGCCGCCGATGCAATCCGATCCGAGTCGGTGGCAACGTAGACCGTGTCCACACGATCACAGGCGATGGCGTTCTCGTAGGCGTACTGCAGGAGCGGCCGGCCGGTTTCATCCAGAAGGAGCTTGCCCGGCAGCCGTGTGGAATCATAACGGGCCGGAATCGCGACGGAAACGGAAGGGGAAGTCATGGATTCGTCGGTGTGTTAAGTGAAAAAATCAAATTCGAGATTCCTTTGCGTATTTGTTTGAGGTGTTCTGTACCCGGTGGTCAAGACATTTCCGTTCCCCAGAGTTGCCCGTGTTTGCTGGAAACGAGTACGTGAAGTTGTCCGATGGCGTCCGCTCTGTGCGAGAGGTTGTTTTTTTCTTCGGCGGACATTTCACCGAACGTGCGGTCGTATCCGCGTGGTTCGAAGAGGGGGTCGTAACCGAATCCGCTTTTACCGGAGGGGCTCGTACGGATTTTTCCCGGACAGATTCCTTTCGTGGTGAGGATCAGCCGGTCGGAATAACACAGCACGAGACAGCATTCGAACCGGGCGTCCCGTTTTTCGTAAGGAACGCCGGCCAGCTCGTCCAGGAGTTTTTCGTTGTTTTCCATGTCCGATGCATTCGGACCGCTGAAACGGGCCGAATGCACGCCGGGTGCGCCGTTCAGGGCTTCGACACAGAGGCCGGAATCATCCGTAAGTACGGGCCGACGCACCTGCTCATAATACTGTTTTGCTTTTATCTCTGCGTTTTCACGAAAACTTTCACCGGTCTCCTCAGGTTCATGTAGTTCCGTCATATTCAGTGTGCTTTTTATCCGCGTCACAGCATCTCCGAGCATATTACGAACTTCCTTCACTTTGTCGGGATTTGTTGTGGCAACGATCAGCTCCTGTTCGGACATGGGAAAGGGTGGGGTTGAATTCAATTTTGGACCGTATGACCGGATCAACGATCACTCGTCAACCATCCGGTACGAGATGTTTTTCGGTGTGGATGATAAAGGAAAAGCCGGAACACAGGAAATCCTGATGTTAATGGCAGGGGTAGATTATAAGGAAAGTCCGGATCAGGAACATGGTCTGATCCAGCAATTGTGGTCGGAGGCATTAGTTGCTAATATAATTGAGCCGTCCGAGTTTCCTGAACTTTATCTGGAGAGGAAGAATGAAACTTTCAAGGCGGATGAGTCTGGTGGAGGCCTCCGGTATTCGAAAGGTCTTTGACCGGGCGGCCGCGCTGGACGAGCCGGTGAATCTGAGTATCGGGCAACCGTCGTTTGACGTGCCGGAGGAGGTCAGGGAGGAGGCGAAGCGTGCGATTGAACAGGGGGAAAACAAGTACACCGGAACCCGCGGACTGAAGAAACTCCGGCATCGTATCAGTGAATCTGTCCGCAAAAGAACAGGCATCTATCCGGATGCCACCATGGTGACGGCGGGGGTGAGCGGGGGTTTGCTTCTGTCACTGCTCTCGCTGGTGGATCGTGGAGACGAAGTGCTTTTTCCCGATCCTTATTTCGTTTCGTACGAGCAGCTGTCACACGTTGTTGAAGCCAGGCCCGTACCCGTGGATACATATCCGGATTTTAAGTTGACACCGGAAGCGGTGCAGCGTCGGATAACGGATGATACCACGAGTTTGATCTTTAACAACCCCGTGAATCCAACCGGTGTAGCTTATTCAAAGAACGAAGTTCAGGAAATTGCTGAGGTCTGCAGGGGGCACGACATCATGATTATTTCGGATGAAATTTACACCCGTTTTCGATACGGGGTTGAGCAGTACAGCATGATTTCCGCAGCCCCGGAACGAACGGTGTTACTGGAGGGGGGTTCGAAGACATGGGGCATGCCCGGGTGGCGTGTGGGATGGGCCTGTGGTCCGGAGGACGTGATCGATGCGATGGTGACACTGCAACAATTCAGTTTCGTCTGCGCGAACACCCCTGCGCAGCATGCCACCATTACCGCATTCGAACACGACATGAGCGAGGAAATAGCAGCGTACTGTAGCCGGCGGGATTTTCTCTGTGAACAACTGCACCCGGCCTACGATTTCGTGCGACCGGAAGGGGCTTTTTACCTGTTTCCCGAGGTTCCTGGATCGATGTCCGGGGAGGAGTTCGTGGAAGCGGCTCTGGATCGGGAGCTGCTCATCGTGCCCGGATCTGTTTTCTCAAGCAAGGATTCACATTTTCGAATATCCTTCGCGGTGGACGAGGTCGAGCTGAAGGAGGGCGTTCAACGTCTGAACCAGCTGGCGGAGGAGTTATGAAGGACTTGGAGCGACACGAAATGTGGCCGTTCGTCCCGTCCGAGACCGAGCGGAGGGGTTTTCTGGTTCTCGTAACAGTGGCCGGCATGGGGTTATGCTGGGGACTTCTTGCTGAGACCCTGCAACGTCCGGCCGTGATTGAATTTTCCTCTCCGGAAAATTCGTATCCCCGGATCAACGAAGCGTCCGCCGGCCGTCTCGAAGAAATTCCCGGCATTGGGCTGAAGCGTGCGAAGCGTATCGTGGAATTTCGCCGCCGTCACGGTCCGATCAGGAAGATGCAAGATGTACGACGTGTGAAAGGGGTTGGTTCCGAAACCGTTGAGCTTCTCAGGCAATATACCGTTACGCCGTCATGCGACATGCATTAAAAAGGAACCGCCGTTGATATATATTTGACTCAGCCAGCACGTTTTTTTCATGTGATTCAACGAACAGGAGATTCGATATGAGTTTGCTATCGGACAAGTCCGGAATTGTAATGGGGGTTGCAAACAAGCGGAGTATTGCCTGGGGGATTGCTCAGAAATTGGATGAACACGGTGCTCAGTTGCTGCTCAGTTACCAGGGGGAACGGGTGGAGGACCGGGTTAAGAATCTGGCTGAAGATCTGGATGAGGCGGTAACCGCACCGTGTGACGTGACGAATGATGATGAGGTTGAACGCCTGTTCGAAACCGCGGAAGAGGAGCTGGATTCGCTGGATTTTCTGGTGCACGCAATCGCTTACGCCAAACGGGAAGATCTGGAAGGGCACTACAAAGACACCTCCCGGGAGGGATATTTGACCGCTCAGGAAATCAGCTCGTATTCCCTCGTTCAGGTCTCGAGAGAAGTAGCACCGCTCATGGAGGAAACCGGCGGGGGAAGCATTGTGACCATGACCTTCGAAGGAGGAGAGCAGGTGTTTCCGAATTACAATGTTATGGGTGTTGCAAAGGCTTCATTGGAATCGTCCATGCGATACCTGGCGTCCGAGCTCGGCGAACAGGACGTTCGCGTTAACGCCGTTTCCGCTGGTCCCGTTCGAACCCTATCGGCGGGAGGGATCAAGGGATTTCGACAGATTTTGGACGAGTACGAAGACCGAGCTCCCCTCGGCCGAAATATCGATGTATCCGAGGTGGCCGACGGTGCTCTATTCCTGACGTCCGATCTCTCAAGCGGAGTGACCGGTGAAATATTGCACGTCGATGCCGGGTTTAATATTATGGGGATTTAACCAGATCGAAGCGGGGATGAACCTTTGCCCGAATGACCCAGAAATTACAGTTGTACATTATGTGATGCATTCCTTATCTTGTAATCTAACAAGTATCTGATTAACATTTACCTGTAGCATCACTCATTTCCTGCAGCACTGAACTAAGGTTAATTCCGTCAATTTCATGGGTCGATGTATCGTTGTTCGGGCGATGCCCCGGTTCCTGCAAATTGCAGTGATTAAGATGAGCTTCGAATGAGATTGATACGCCGGACCAAAATCAGATCGGTTGTGTTTACGATGTCAATCGGTCTGTGTACGATGTTTGTTTTTTCTCTCCATGCAGGAGCCCAGAGTGAAATTGACTACGCGCGACGGCTGGCCGATTACGGTTACTTTGAGCTGGCCAGACATCAGATCAACCAGATCGAGAACGATGAGGAGGTTCCGGATTCGGTCAAGTCCTATCTGCCCGTTGTGCGCTCGTACGTGTCCATGCGCGAGGCGGAACGACGTGACGACCTTCTCGTCCGGGCAAACGAGATTGAAGAAGCACTCAGCAACCTGAAGTCGTTCGTCAGTTCAAACCCCGACCATCCAAAACTTTCCGATGCTCGCAGCACCTATGCTGAGACCCTTCGAAAAAGTGCCGGGTTATGGAAAGAGATCGCCCGGGGAAATCCGGATCGTAAACAGAAGGCGATCAAAAAAGCACTTGGCTATCTGAAAGATTCAATTAAGCAATATGGTCGGATATCGGACGAACTGGAGGGGTTTGAAGGATGTGATGCCCGGATAAAACAGCTTGTCAGCAGACATGAGATCAATCGTGTTCACCGGTTGGCCGATCGTCGGAAGAAGCGGCAAAATACATTGCAGAACGTACTGAAGGGCCTCGGTGATTTTCTATGGAGCAGCTGTGCCTCAGAATATGACATCCTGAAAATGAGGGCTCGAACTTACACGGGGTTGAGTCACCTCGAGTTGAGCCGAGTTTTTCGAAAGAACGGAAACACCGGGAAAGCGGATTCTCACGAGGCCGATGCACAAACCTACTTTAATTCCGTGATCGAACTGGTTGACACGATCCGGGACAAAACGGAGATTGATCGGACGAAGTTCACGGTAGTTAATAACCTGGTGCTCCGTGCATATAAATTGTGGATGGAGTATCTGTACGATGAACAAGCGTACAAGGAAGTCCTGAAGAGGGTGAACAACCTGCAGAGTTCGTACGCCCAGTGGAACCATCCGTTTCAACCCGGCAGGGTGAATCCGGCAAGTTTCGAGCCCGGGCGGGCAATTCTACTGATGAAAGCAAAAATCTACTGGGAACGGAACCGGCGTCAACGCGCATTGAGTCTGGTCGAACGGATTGCAAACCGCGAGGGCAATGACGAATATGTAGAAGAGGCACGGACGCTTGCCGATAAATGGTCGGAAACACTGGGCCCGGAACCGCTCACGTTCCAACAGATTCTTGATATCATAAACGAGAAGCTCTCCAGTGAATCCTATTCCCGCGCACTGGCATTCGTGGATACAGGGCTCGGGCGGATTCGATCCCGTGAACAATCCTTGCGCTGGTCCTGGCGTTTCCTTGATCGAAAAGCAAGGATTTATGCGGAACAGGAACGCTGGTACGAATCAGCCACCCTGTACGAGCATATTCACGACCGATATCATGACGTGCTCGCACTGCCACTGGAGCGGGATAATAAAGGTCAGCGCACGGACGTTGAGCAGGTTTTAAAGAATGATGACAATGATTTCCAGAACCTTCGGGAAGTCGTCCTGAAAGCCAATTTTCAGGCGGCACGGAGTTATGGAATGATGCGGGAAAACAGTGGGTTTGAACAGGATGAAGGAACGTATCAGGAATTGCTGGATCATCTGAGTGCGGAACATCCCGATACAAAATGGGCACACCGGACCGTGGTACTCGGTGGACGGTTGCAACGGGAAAAAGGGAATTTTGAGGGGGCTGTTGAGCGTTATAAGAGAGCGGAGGAAGGGACGGATGTTTGGGAAATCGCGCAGGTCGGTCTTGGGTTAACGTATTTCGAGAAGGGGAATTCCCTTGCGGATGCCTCTCCGGAGAAGGCGAAGTCGGCCTACCTGAACGGTGTTGAAACGCTTCGGGGCCTTCTCAATTACTATCAGGAACAGTCCGCCCTATCCAATTCACAAAAAAACCGAG
>CAYXQY010000213.1:0-5910 GCA_964466525.1 uncultured Planctomycetia bacterium | reverse complement strand
ACTGTTGATGGGCCTGGATTGCCACCGTATAGGCCTCCTCCGACGGTTCATTATAGGCGTTACGTCGGAGTTGGTTGAGCTGTTCAAGCTGATTTTCCACCGCCTTGATCTTCTTGGCTCGATTCGCATTCGACATGTCACCGGTATATCGCAGGATATAAATCGATCCCAGCAGAAGGAGGAGCACAACGGCACCAGCGGTAAACAGGGGCCACCGGCTCGACGAAACCCGTCTCGTCAGTAACCTCTTGTGTTTTCTTTTCTTGTCACTTTGCTTCCGACCGCGTTCGATCCGATCTACAACTTGCTCGGGGGAGGAGATCCGGTTGGACGGTCGTTTGTGTATCATGTCCATGATGAGACTGGAGACCCACTTTGGTATGTTTTTGTTTTTTTCTTTAGGGGGAATGGGGTCCTGTTCAAATTTGTTGTCGATCACCTCGTCGGGGGTTTCCCCCTTTATCGGACGCTCGCCGGTTACCATTCGATAGAAAGTGACCCCGAGTGCATAGATATCCGCACGTGTGTCAACGGATTGATCCGTTGCCTGTTCGGGAGCCATGTAATCCGGGGTTCCAACCATCACATCTTCTTCCTCCCATTCTTTCAGCCCCTGCTTTGCAATTCCGAGATCAATTAATTTTGCCTTTCCGTCTTCCGTGAGCATAATATTTGCCGGTTTGATATCCCGGTGCACGAGGTCCTTTCGACGAGCGTACTTCAGGGCCTTTGCGATGTCCAGAGTAATTTCAGTCGCCCGATCCGTACCGAGCACCTCACGTTCCGACAGTAAATCATGCAGGGAGCCGCCCCGTATGTACTCCATCGAGAGGTAATAGATATCTTCTGCCTCCCCCACATCGTATACTTTCGTCACGTTCGGATGATTCAGCTTTGCCGCCGATCGCGCTTCGTTGAAAAACTGGTCCACGAATTTTTCATCCTTCACGAGTTCACTGTCGAGAATTTTCAGGGCCACCTCCCGATCGAGGCTGATTTGCCGTGCCCGGTACACGGTACCCATCCCACCTCGGCCGATTCGCTCCAGAATTTCGTATCCTCCGACGGTCTCCCCGACTAATTCGCCCCGCTTCTGTTTCGATTCCTCCGTGACGAACGAAAGATACGTTTCTCCGATCTGAATATGATCCCCTTCCTGCAGGACCTGCTTCTGGACGGCTTCTCCGTTGACAAACGTTCCATTATCCGAATCAAGGTCTTCAATAACCTGCTTGTTTCCGTCACCGGCGACGGCAAAATGGGTACGGGAAACAAACCGGTCCTGGATCTGGAAGTCCACCTTCTCCGAGCGGCCCACAACCACCCGTCCGTCGTCGGGCAATTCAAGGGACGACCCTTTACTTGCTCCTTTTTCAACAATGAGATATGCCATCTATTCCCACTCCGTATCCGTAAAGAATCCTCGACCGACTCGGACGAGTGTCGCACCCTCTTCAACGGCGATTTGATAGTCCTGCGTCATTCCCATTGACAGTTCCCCCGGCGACAGGCTTTTAAATTCCCCACGACACCGATCCCGTATTTCTCGTAACCCGGCAAAAATGGGACGGACTTCCTCCGGATTATCAACGTACGGGGCCATTGTCATCAATCCTTTCACGGTGAGCGAACTGGCCTGCTCGATCTGTTCAAGGACCGATTCTACGTCTTCGGGAGCCACCCCGAATTTTGACGATTCGCCTGAGACGTTCACCTGCAGAAACACGGGCATGGTCAGGTCCCGTTTCGAACAGTGACGCTGGAGGTATTCTACAATCTTGGCTCGATCCACGGATTGAATCCCGTCGAACAGGCGGACGGCAAGGGAGGTTTTGTTGGATTGCAGGTGCCCGATGAGGTGTATCCGGCAATCATCGGGCAAAAACCGGTATTTACGCTCCGCTTCCTGCACCCGATTTTCCCCAATCAGCTGAATTCCTTCCTTATGAAGAGCTTTAATTGCCTCCACCGGTCGATTTTTGGTCACGGCACAGATGCGTACCTCGTCCGGGTTCCGATCCGACCGCTCACAGGACGCCTTGATCTTTCTTCGTATGGAGTGAACGTTCTCCGCAAGCCGGTTCTGTGCCTCCGTTTTCGATTCCTCGAATTTGTTGGATTCGTTCAAGGAAACCTCCTGCGATGACAACGACAATAAATCATCTTAAGCGTGAACTAAATGCTTTATCATTCAATGGGTAAATTGTACATACTGAGGAATTCAAAAAGCAATGTGTTCCTCAGTTCGATATCGAGTGAATGTATAATAGACCCTATTTTCCTTGAATTTTCTTGTGGTATCAACAGGAGCGTTCGTTTTCTGTTGTCCCGAAGTTTCTGGTCAACAACAACCGTTTCTAAGCAACATGGCGGGATGGGTTTTTATTCCCCTTTGCTCTACTCAACTACCGGGCATTGTTTTAGACTGATCTAAATTTATACGAAAACCCGTGTTCAGTGATTTCCTTGTGGGATACAATCGAGATGTAAAGAAGATTGCCGAAATAATAAGCGGGTTTAACGACCGAAAGGAGCGTCCTCTGCCTGAATTGTGGAGAACGAACCTAATGGAATTGCGCAGAGTGGGAGATGCGGGATCCGAGTCAGTATGGTCTACTGGAAACAGAACAACTTCATCGGGAGTTCGAATTGCTGTATCCTACCCATCGTTCTTGTATTGCCTCTTCTACTTGAGAAGTTCTGAATTCAAGTAGAACTGTCTGTTACTGTCCCCCCGGTACCGTACGTGTAATTTTTTTTCAGAACACCCTTCTAACGAATCGCTGATGATTCGATGTGGTCCGTTCCGTTCAGGTGGGCCCGGATCATTCCCATTCAATTGTGGAGGGGGGTTTGGTTGAAATATCGTATACCACGCGGTTGACCCCTTCCACTTCATTGATAATCCGTGACGAAATCGTATCCAGCACGTCCGGGTTGATTCGGGACCAGTCAGCGGTCATGCCGTCGATACTATCCACTGCTCGAACGGCGACGGCGTTCTCGTACGTCCGTTCGTCTCCCATGACACCCACCGAACGGATCGGTAGCAGCACCCCGAAATACTGCCATATGTCTTTCCACGCCCCGGACTTTTCCAGTTCCGTTGTGATAATGTGGTCCGCCTCCCGGAGTACGGATAATCGTTCAGGGGTAACTTCTCCAGGAATCCGTATTGCAAGGCCGGGGCCCGGGAACGGTTGCCGTTCAATCATCTCGTGGGGAAGGCCGAGTTCTCGACCGATTTCCCGTCCTTCGTCTTTGAAAAGAAACCGGAGGGGTTCGATCAGCTGAAGGCCGAGTTTATCCGGAAGCCCCCCCACGTTATGGTGGGATTTTATGGTGTCGGTGGGCCCGCCATGTGCGGATTCGCTTTCGATCACGTCCGGGTAGAGGGTCCCCTGTGCCAGATATTCAACGTTGCTTAGATCTGCGTTTTCCTTGAACACGTCAATAAATTGGTTTCCGATGCGCTTTCGTTTTGTTTCCGGGTCCGTGACCCCCTCCAGTTGCTTGAGAAACCGTTCGGACGCGTCGATGACCTGCAGGTTAATCTTCATCTGTTCCCGGAAGGATCGCACCACCGTCTGGCGTTCGTTCTTTCGGAGAAGTCCGTTGTCGACGAAGAGACATGTAAGCTGATTTCCAATGGCGTTGTGCACGAGTTTCGCCGTGACGGCTGAATCCACGCCGCCCGAAACCCCACAGATGACGTGTGCGTCCTGCACCTCCTCCCGAATTTGATCGGTTGTCTCCTGAATGTAACTTGCCGGTGTCCAGGAACCGTCGCATCCACAGATCTCAAACAGGAAGTTCGACAGGATCTGGGGGCCTTCCGGCGTATGTGTGACTTCCGGGTGAAACTGCACGCCCCAGAACGGTTGTTTCCGGTGGCGTACTGCGGCGTATGGGGTGTTTTCCGTACGAGCGAGTACGTGGAAGGAATCGGGAACCGATCCGACGCGATCCCCATGACTCATCCAGACGGTAATTTCGTCCGGCAGGCTTCGAAACAGGTCCTCGTGCTGTTCAATTCGACAGATGTGTCCCCCGTATTCCCGGGCTTCGGAAGCGCTGACATTTCCTCCAAGATGTTCGCATCCCACCTGCATTCCGTAACAGATCCCGAGAACCGGAACGGACCCGTCCATAACCCTCGAGTCACAGGTTGGGGCCTGATCCTCGTATGTGCTCGCGGGTCCACCGGAAAGGATATATCCTCGGACGTCCGGGCCGGAAATGTTCTCAAACGGGACGGAGCACGGGTGAATTTCACAGTAGACGTTGTTCTCCCGGATGCGCCGAGCGATCAACTGCGTGTATTGTGAGCCGAAATCAAGAATAACAATCCGTTCTTCTTTCATGGTATACGTTCTTTATAGTTTAATATTGCCGGGAGTGTGGGTTCCTTGCCGCTCATTTCCTTCTGCGCTCAGAGAAGGTTCATGCATTATTCAGATTTTTTGCTTCATTTCCAGCCTGTTGAAAAAATTTGCCTTCCGTCTCCTTGTGTCCCATAATTACTTCGATTTAGTACACTGGCCGACATGAGATTTTGAAAATTCGCCCGATTCAGTGACTGGAGGTGGCATGGATCGATCATACGACAGGTTCATGGAGGTACCCATTCTGGATTTGACCGCACAGCACGAGCGGATCGAGCCGGAACTAATGGAGACGGTACGGGATGTCATATCGGAAAACGCGTTTATCATGGGAGAGGAGCTGGAGCAGTTCGAGTCGGAGTTCGCCGACTTCTGTGACGTGGACCACTGCATCGGGGTTAGTTCGGGGACCGATGCCCTCCGTCTGGCGCTGCACGCCGCGGGAATCGGGGACGGGGATGAAGTCATCACCGTTCCGGTCACATTTATTGCCACTGTCGAGGCGATCTGTTCGGTCGGTGCAGAACCCGTCTTTGTGGACGTTGACCCGGAGACGTATACCATGGATCCGGATCAACTGGAGGCTGCAATATCGGATCGGACCGCCGCCCTGTTGCCGGTTCACCTCTACGGGCAGCCGGCGGACATGGATTCCATTTGCTCCGTTGCTGAACAACATGATCTGACGGTCATTGAAGATGCCTGTCAGGCACACGGTGCGAGCTGGAACGAAACACGTGTCGGGGGCTGGGGAGACCTCGGGTGTTTCAGTTTTTATCCCGGAAAAAACATTGGAGCTCCCGGCGATGCGGGGAGCGTGACGACGTCCGATTCGGACCTTGCTTCAAGGGTGCGTACGTTACGAAATCACGGACAGCCGGAAAAAGCGGAAAAGTATCAACATGAAGAACTGGGGTACAATGCCCGTCTGGACAACCTGCATGCCGCGACGCTCCGTCTGAAATTGCAGCACCTGGAACAGTGGAACGAACAGCGCCGTAGAAATGCGGACCGGTACGATCGTGAATTTACCGGTGTGTCGGGAATAAGAATTCCAAAGACCGCGGAGGGTGCAGAGCACGTGTACCATCAGTACGCCGTGCAGGTCGAGGAACGGGATGAGGCTCAAACGTTCATGGGGGATCGTGGAATCGATTGCGGAGTGCACTATCCCCGTCCGCTTCATTACCAGGAGGCCTGTTCGTTTCTCGGGTACGAAAAAGGTGATTTTCCCGTTTCCGAACGTATTTGTTCCCGGGTCCTTACCCTGCCCTGCTTTCCGGAACTGACGGACGGACAGCAGGAGCACGTGGTTGATGCTCTACGTGCATTTCTATCAGGATAGCCTCTTTCTCGGGACAAGAGCGGAGGCTGAACTATCGGTCGTCGGCGATCTCGATCGCCTGCAGTGCTGCGTGTGCTTTATTTCGGGTTTCGACGAATTCCTGTTCCGGAATGGAATCGTAAACGATGCCCGCGCCGGCCCGGACATACGCCTTCCTGTCTTTTAGACTCATGCTTCGGA
>CAYXQY010000212.1:0-5960 GCA_964466525.1 uncultured Planctomycetia bacterium | reverse complement strand
ATAGATCGGACGAGAACGCCGTGGCGTGACGGGGCGTCCCATGGTACCAGCCCGGCCGATAGTGGTCCTCCTCCGCTTCGGACGCTTCCTCGAGGACGTCCGTGAAGGATTTCGCCCACGCGTTCGACACGTTCAGTGCGATCGCGTACGGCAACAGCCGCTCGAACAGCTCCGGCGTCCGATCGGGCAGCTCATCGATCTTGAGCCGCTCCTTTTCGGCCACGCGCATGTATCGCCGCAAGCCTTTCAGCTTGTCCATCAGCTTGCGACCCTGAACAGTTGGCGCTTTCATCAGGACGTAAAACAGGAGGTTTACGGCGATAAAAAGACAGATGAGCACCACGTGAAGAAGGCCTCCGTCGCGAACAATGATCCCGAACACAAGAAACCAGGCCCCGAGAAACGGAATCATGAACAGGCTGTTTGTGATGGCCGAACCGAGGCCGGACATCCCGGTTTTCCGGAAGAACCGGAACCAGCTCCGGCAGGTTTTCCAGACCAGAGCTCCCGTGCCGACCGTCCAGATGCTAATCCAGAACAGCAGGAACAGGATACTGTTGGACAGGACGTCGGACCCCGCGTAGAATGTGCCGAGCAGGCCGACAAGCGATAACAGCACACCCCCTCCGATGTAGCCCGTGTTTTTGAAGAAAAATTTTCGGTGATAACCCTCCTCCAGCTCGTCTTCCAGTGCCTCCATCGACGACCGAATCGTTTCGTGGTTCTCCTGTTCCAGCTCCACCTGTGTGTCGCTGGAGAACAGCTCCTCCATCAACGCTTGTTCTCCGTCCGACACCCGGTCGTTCGGATTGCTCTTCCGGTGGACGGTGAATTCGCCGTCGCCGGTCTCCTCGATCTTGATGAACCCCTTCACCGCGAGGTTCACCAGTGCCGTGGTGTAGGTCTCGTCGTCGAACCCCATCTCCATCACGTACCGGGTTGCGGAGGGAGACAGCCCCTCCGGCGGTTCGTACCGCGGAATGATCACACCCTGCTCCGGGTCAACCCCGGCGCGTGCCCACGCCCAGAGGTAATAAAGGAGGACAGCGGACAATGCGAGCAGTCCGAGGAACAGGATAAGGTGATCCGTCACCAGGTAGTATAGGGATTCCTTCATTGTGGGTTCCTTCACGATGCCTTTCGGCCAGCCCACCGCGATGGTGAATCCCTGATTTTCCTCGAGCGTCGTGGTGGTTTGTAGCTGGATCCGGTCCGCGCTACGTTCAGCAACGTCGTATTTCCCTTTCTTCGATCCTTCGTACCCCGTGTACCCGTCGATCTGTAGCCGGGAGGCGGAGGATACCGGTTCGGGAAGGTGCACGGTGACGATTGCTTTCTGAATGGGAAAGTCCCAGTGATGGCCCGTTACGTTCCAGTACAGTTCGTCGTGGTTTTCGAAAAACCCGATGACCCGGTTTGTTTCGTACGTGAGCTGATAGGTGTGTTCACCCGGAGAAATCCGCGTTGATTCCTCCCCGATGTACAAACGAACCCCATCTTGAATCGATTCCCGATGGTGGGGTTCATGATCACCGTTTCGCTTGAGGGACCGGACGTTGAACGGGATGAGGTGTTGTCGCCCGGCGGAATCGGTGTAACGGGTTGGAAAATCCCGGTAGATCCCCCGCCTTATCTCGTCGTTTTCCGCACGTACGGTGATGGTTTCCGTCACCGTCATGGAACCGTCCGTCTGGATGGTGATGTCACTGTGAAACGATTTGATCACTTCCTCCGCCGATGCGTCGGGCAGGAGGGTCGCACAGATAAGCAGTACAGGGATTGTCAGAAGAAAACGGTTACTCCAGGTTGACATCGGGAACCTCCCGTTCGGTAGCAAGTGAAATTTCAAAGAACTCCTCCGGCTCGAACCCGGCGATTTTTGCCACGATCAGGACCGGGAACTGTTCGCAACGAATGTTGAAGTCCCGTACCGTTCCATTATAAAACCGGCGGGCGTACTGGAGGTCGTCCTCCACGTCGACCAGCGTGTTCTGCAGTTTGCTGAACCGGTCGTCCGCTTCAAGTTCTGGATACGCCTCCACCAGCGCGAGGACGTTCGATATACCGTCCGACAGCGACGATTCCTCCCGGGCGGTCTGCCGTGCACCGGACGCCGCACCGGATTTCGACCGTTGTTCCGTCACCCGTTTCAAAAGCTGTGATTCGTGTTCCACGTATCCCTGCACGACGTCGACAAGCGATGGGATCAGGTCACGTCTCCGTTTTAACTGCACGTCGACGTTCGACCAGGCTTCGTCAATCTGTTTGCGCAGCCGGACCAGGGAGTTGTAACACCACACGGCCCAGCCGAAGATCAAAACTATCGCCGCGACCGCAGAAATCAGAAACGTTGTGTTCATGGACACGCTAATCGGGGTTAAAGCCAGAATACCGGATGCCCGAAGGCCCGGTTTGATGGTAAGGGGTCCCCGGAAATTATCAACCCGCTGAAGCAATCCGTTCAAGGACCAAAAGCTGCGGGTAAAGGATCATTCCGAACACGGGATTTCATCCCGAGCTTAGATTAGATAAGGGCTTACTCACCGCGGGATATTTGAATCATTCCTGCCGGCGGGGTACATTTGAAGCCTACGATGATTTGTTCATCCGTGTTTCGTTGTGTATTGCAATTCCATTGTTCCTGACTGTACTTGACTTGTGTGATCGGAGGAGACCTCATGCGTACAGTTGTATACAGGTTCGTTCCGGCTGCGGTGGTTCTTCTTGCACTGATCAGCGGCCTGTTGTTTGCCGGAGATCGGGACGTCACGTTTATCCATATTTCCGACCAGCACTATAACAGCGAGAAAAAGAACGTGTACCCCCGTTCCCGCAGGACGGTTCGGGCGATGAATCGTATCGCCGGCACGCCTTATCCGGACGGCATCGACGGTCGTGTGGACAAACCGCGGGGCGTGGTCCTTTCCGGTGACATGACCGATAGAGGAAAACCGGAGGAATGGAAGATTTTTCAAAAATACTGGGGCCTGACCGGAAAGGAAGGAATGTTAAAGCTACCGATGTACGGAGGGGCGGGGAACCACGACGTCGGGCTGGCGGCGGAGGATGGATACGTACGGAAGCAGATCATCCGGCGCAACCCAAAACGGCCGGGGAACGTCACCACATCGGAGAACGGATTGCACTACTCGTGGGACTGGGACGACGTGCACTTCGTGAACCTCAATGAATATGCCGGCCTGGAAGACACCGATCCGTATCCGGAGGTGTCAAACGGCCTTCGAAAGATACAGAGGTACGGAAACCCGGCCGAAAAGAGCCTGCAGTTCCTGCGGAAGGACCTGAAACTGAACGTGGGAAGCAGTGATCGACCCGTTGTGATCGTGCAGCACTACGGTTTTGACGATTTCGCGTTCCGGCCGTGGGGTGAGGAGGCCGCGTGGTGGACCGAGGAGCAGGCGCTCCGCCTGTGGGAGGCAATCGAAGAATACAATGTCATTGGCATACTGGGTGGACACAACGGAAGCGAGGATCGGTTTACCTGGCACGGGATTCCGACCCAGCACCTCGATGACATGGTCCGGTTCGGGGTGTATCGCATTTCGGACAGGAACATGACCCTGGCAATGTACAACTCAAAATCGGAGCGGTGGGAACGGGAGTGGACCTCTTCCGCAAGCATAAATTCAGCACGTCCCCCGCAACTGGTGCAGGGACCCTACCTCGTTCAGGACGGTGACCCCGGCACCATGACGATCTGCTGGCGGACGAACGCGAACGTGTCCTGTACGCTAAAATGGGGGGAGGTTCACTTCAGGTACGAGCAGGATTCGGTTGAAGTCGGACCATACGACCGGTCAAATCACCTCTACAAATACACGATCAGTGGATTGAAGCGAGGCACGGGCATTAATTTCGCCCTGAAAATACAGGATCGCTACGCGCCGGGTTTGTTTCACACGACCGAACAGGATCAGGAACAGGTGTATTTTCTCCTGGCCGATACACCGCCGCGGATGAAAGCCCGTGATCGGGCGTTTCAACGGATGTACAGGTTTATCTATCGAGCCCCCGCCTATCACTCCTTCATACTGCATCCCGACGGCCCCGTGGAGCAGCCGTCCCGGATGGCTGCCTGGGACGAGAACCTGTTTCTCCGAAAAAAAGCCGGCAACCACGTCCGGTACATGCTTCGGCGAGCCCCGTTAGTCGCACCGACGGGTGAGACAAAAGCGGAGCGGACGCTGTTCCCCTACGATTATAACGAAACCGGGGGTTACACGTTCAAACGGGGTCCAGTCTCGGTGGCGGTACTGAACACGCAGGCGGGCCTCTCCGCCTCGGGCAACGGTCGTGGACGGGTTCAGGAACGGTGGCTCCGGAAGGAGCTGGAAAAAACATCGACGCCCTGGCAGTGCGTGGTCTGGGAGAAGACCGACAGCCCGCAGAAAAACGAGCAGTTCAAAAAGCAGTTGCAGCGAATCTGTGACGAGTACGGAGTGGAGCTTTGCGTGGCCGGCGGGGACCGGTACGAACGGGAGCGGATCGGTTCCACGACGTACATGACCACCGGAAACCGGGACGGAACCGGCATGCCCGGCATGCTTGACGCCGTGGCAATCGACGGTAACACCATGTCCGTTCACACGGTGACGCCGGAGGGGAAAACCGAAAAACGGTTCGAGTGGGAAGCGAACTGACCGGACCGGTTCTGCAGCGGTACACCTGTTCCCTTCCGGGATCTGAATTGAATTACCGGAGGGGAACGATTTCATTCCGCTCAGTTGTTCGTTGAGGGCTGTGGATGGCAGGTCGTCTTTTTACAGTCGATGAGGGCCTCGCGCGGGGCTGGTAACGGACGTGGGTTCCACACATAATATTTGTCATTCTCGGTTCACTTCGTGGTGATCGGAGCTTATTGCTGCGTTTCTCACATCATTTTTTCGGTGGATTCCCTTGCACTGTGTGATTATTGGAATAGGACAGGTCGGGTTTCACGTGGCGAGAAGTCTGGCCAGTGATCATGAAGTCGTCGTCGTGGACTGTGACGAGGACCGCCTGGAGCGTCGGAAACAGGAGCTGGACGTCATGACGGTGCACGGCGACGGCGCGCTTGTGTCCACGCTGCGGAAGGCGAACACCGGCGAGGCGGACATGGTTGTTGCCTGCACGGCGGACGACAAAACGAACATGGTTGCCTGTGGCATGAGCAAGATTCTCGGGAAACCATTCACGATCGCCCGTGTACGGCGGACCGATTACCTGCAGAGCTGGCGGGAGGGACGTAAACCGCTCGGGGTGGACTTCATGATCGGAGCGAATTTCCTCACCGCGCGTACCATCGCCCAGCATATCGGTCTGCCGCTGGCACGCGAAATCGATTTTTTCGCCTCCGGCCGGATCCAGCTTGCGGAGTTTGACGTTCCGGAGTCGTCGCCGATCCACGGGAAGACCATCAAAGAATTCGACGCGTCTGAATCGTTCAGCGATCTCAGTTTCCTCGCCGTGTTTTCGGAGGGGGAGTTCGAGTTTCCGCGGGGCGACACCGTGATTCGTGCCGGCGACCAACTGCTGGTTGCCGGAACCATCGACACCGTGCGCCGGTTCTCCCATTTCCTGCTGGTGGACGATGAAGAATCGTCCATCGAACGCATCACGATTTTCGGAGCGTCCGAGATCGGCGTGCATGTGGCTGAATTTCTCGAGGAAAGTGAATACACCGTCAAGCTGATTGAGGAAGACCCCGATCGAGCGCGCGATGTGGCGGAGGATCTTCCAAACATCCTCGTCCTGAACCACACCCCCGCTGAGGAGGATTTTCTTGTTGACGAACGCGTTCACGAATCGGACGTCATCGTGTCCACCCTGGATAGTGATGAGGACAACCTGCTGATGTCGCTCTTTGCAAAAAAACTGGGAGCAAAACGGACCATTTCCGTCATTAAGAAAAAGGAATACGTGCAACTCTTCGAGGACGTGGGCGTGGACGTGGCCGTAAA
>CAYXQY010000211.1:3002-6158 GCA_964466525.1 uncultured Planctomycetia bacterium | reverse complement strand
AGTCTACTTTCTCATTCTGCCAGTAGTACCAGGTGTTTTTGGGCAGATCAAGCACAGACAGCGTCCGGTTTAGACCAAATTCTTCCCAAACTTCTTCGGTCATCATCACTTTCTGCTCCGTGCTTAACTGGGCTGTCCCAAGAAGTTTTTTAAAAGGGCAATCTCACGTTCCTTCGTCCCGAGCAACTCCCGAAGCTCTCGAATCTCCTGCTTGAGCTCTTTGATTTCCCCGTCCTGATCAAACACCTGCGAAGCGTTGTTTCTAAACGTGCTCATCCAATTTCGGACGGTGTTCGGATGTATGTCATACTCACGAGAGACCTCCGGAATACTTCGATCCCCCTCAAGTACTTCCAGTACCACTTTCGATTTGACAGATGCTGAATATCGTTTTGCCATGGTTCCTCCTCAATCTGGAAATAGAGTATGTATTTTCGTTCCTGAGGAGATGAAAATCCACATACCCCCCTGGTGCGAATTTTCGGGTCAAGTTCCAATGGCACTTACCTCCTCATTTGAAGACTCGATGAATGTCTATGGCAACCCTAAAATTCACAATATCACATATCCCCTTGGTTCAGGATCTCGTGTCCTCTTCCTTGATTCTTTTTCTGATTGTAGTTTTCCATGGATCGATGAGTAACCAGCTTAGAGTACCCACACAAAAAACAAATAAACCCGGATAGTTTGTTATGTAGTATTGAACATTATACAAGATTTGCTCAAAAACAGAGAAATCTTTTTTACCCATTACAGATATAAAATAATTTCTTACGGGATATTCAAATAAATATATCAGTGCAAATGATCCAATTAATATTAAAAACCACATAATTACCATTAATATATCTAAATTATCAGATGGTTTATCCTCCGATGTATCAATTCGTCTGATGGATAATAATATCGGCCAGAAAAAAGCAGGCCAAGCCAAAAAATGAGTTTTTCATGAAGATCTAAGTCACCTTTCACACCAATTCTCTTCAAACCTTTTTCATCAAGGCCGATCCAACTTAAAATGCTTCGTTCCTCATTTTCTTGCTCCTTTTGACTATTCTTTTTCATGTCGATTTCACTACCTTGTTCAAGTCTGTCCAAATGCCATTCCACCAGTAATATTTTTTTAATTCAGGGCACTGTAGAAACCTAAAAGAATGAGGTGGGTACTCACCGATGGTTTTAGAGACAACTTTTTCTCATTCACCGATTCGGAGGATACAGACATAACGAAAAAGAATTATTACTCTGCCTTCGCATTACTTTCAAGCTCGCAAAGCAGCTCTGTGGTTCCATTTTCGTGACAAAGGAAACGATGACGAAATCCTGAACTAACTGAGAGCGTTCTTTACAACATCGAAGCCAGATCAATTCCTCGCACTGCCCTGCTACATGTGTTTGATAAGGGTTCACGGGGTAGGAAGCAAGGAACGAGCTCTAGAGAGTGGTGATATATAGGGTTCATCAGGAGGACCTTTTGATTCAAGGTTTGAATGTTTTTCTCTCTTGATTCAAGTTCTACTCCAGTAACGTTTCAGCAATGGACTTTGACCGTAAAATCAATAAGATGCTGAGCAAAGCAATAATTAACCACGTGGTCCGTGCTATCCAGTCATTGGGTAGATTGCTCACCCCAATCCGATAAGTGCGTTTGATCATTCCTCCACTGACGGATTCACTGACGGAATAGCTCAGGAAACTGTATACAAAAGGCTCTAACGAATTATACAAAAACACCAAACCCGTAATGACAAGCATCGTCGTTACAAATGACGTGTCATTGACGGATACGATTGTTTGAGATTCTTCAGTGCTTTCTGTGGGAGCTAAAATAAATTTCGCTAAATGATCGCTTGCAGCCCATACGAGTACGCCTGCTAAAACTGGGAAAACCATCACTGCTAATGCCCCGTATATAAGAAATGAGTCCGTAGGGTGCTCTTCTCCAATCGGCCAACTTAACAGGAACTCAGGGGCCTGATATAAACCAGTAACCACAAAAAATAACCCCAGCAACTTTATGCACATCGTAGCAAAGTCGCCTCTTTTCATCCTATCAGACCCCTCATAATATCCTTAACAGATAGCATCTTCCGATACCGACGGTTGTGTCCTCTGATACGGTTTATCCGATGATCATCTCTGATGCAGGTTGATAGCCCCGAGATATCCGCTAACATCGAAGCCAGATCAATTCCTCACACTGCCCTGCTACATGTGTTTGATACGGGATAACGGGGGTTGGAAGCAAGGAATCATTCTGTCCCCACCGTTTGAGCACCATCCGTCTGAGGTTGTCGAATCGGTGATGTTTTTTTTTTGCTGGCATCTTCCAGATGGGTTACTCTTGTTCCATTCTGATATTCCATCTTTGTCACTGTTGACTTGGACTTCTTAGGCATGATTCTCCTCCTGATAACTCAGATTCGAGTGATCTTTTGTAGCAAAATAGGAGAGGAATCTCAGTTACCGCATCCCTCCAAGCTTTTCCGAGCAAGTTACTTTCATAACATTAACCATTTGTTGGCTTTCGCTAATGCTGCAAGCGTCGCCAAAAAACCAAGAAAGGAAAGGATTAGTACAAAGATCAACCACCCTTTCATTTCATAATATTTGTGGCCTTCTTTCAGAACATATCGCTGCCGAAAAGAACTAGATAGCAGTGTAGTTAAACTTGTGGCGGCCAGAAGACCGAAAGCAGAAACTGTGCAGATTCCTACTGACGGACTCTTATCAGAAAATAATAAATCGACATGGTCCAATAGAGCCCAGATAATCAAAAAAACAAAAAATAAGAATACATTCTTAAGCTTGTACGGAGAGGATTGATATCTTCGTCGCTGCTCATTCTCCCTGTGCTTTTGTTCAACGTCTTCGGATGGGCTATAAGAAGCTTGAAACCCGGTCTCTTTAATCTGATTTATAACCTTCTTTGGATCTTCAAAAGTGTGAAAACAAATTATATTAGGATATTCATGTACATTGTGCTTGATCTGAATTCCCTGCCATAAAAAGGGAATATAGCAATAAGGCTCTATTGAAATAACCTGATCTTCCTTGAATGAGTACGTACCTATTAAAGGAAATGATAAACCAATCACATCATTCTCTGCAAAAAGTGTTACGAAAGGGCCGTTAGTGAAAAAGAAACCAGCCCTT
>CAYXQY010000211.1:0-2902 GCA_964466525.1 uncultured Planctomycetia bacterium | reverse complement strand
AGGAGACGGATGGTAGCTAATTAATCCGTAAACAACTACTTTTTTACACTATTTTTTGAATCGCCATAAATTGCCCACCATAAAAAGAATAGCCATAAAGGAACAATAGGTACAGAAAAAATACCACCCACCCATAACCAAACTTCGTACTTATGATTCCTCTTATGCCCAATATAACCCGGAAGACAACCGAAGATAACCTCAATCAACGTTGCAATCACTATCAGTGTATACCACATAGAACATGTATTTAATTATGGAACTTCTGCTTTTAGATACTATTCGTCTCCTTCTTCACTTTCAGCTTAAAGTTCTGCATATCTCGATTCCTTCTGGTATGGAGACGGTGACGGATTCCAGAACCACCTAAGAGCATTTTTCGCTAACACAGAAGCCAGATCAATCCATCGCACTGCCCTGCTACATGCGTTTGTTACGGGATTACGGGGTAGGAAGCAAGGAAATGATCTGGAAAAAACCGGTAATTTCATCGATGCGGTTTTCTCAATCTTCAAAACCAATGCTGCCAAACAGATAACAATTTGATCCACCAAATTGTCACACGATCGAATCCCAATGATAGATTGAAGCAGAATGCGTGAGGGAACCGGTTGGGTAGAAAGAACCTAAACCCATCTCAATTAAACGCTCTGTTATTCCGTCATATGCTTTTTAAGGAGTTGGACGACTTCGTTTTGTCCATTTTCTCTTGCAAAATCCAACGCAGTTTTTCCTTTGTCGGTTTCTAAGCTTGGATCTACACCATTTTTGAGCAAAAATTTGACTATTCCTTTGTAACCGTATCTCGAAGCCAGCATCAGCCCCGTCTTGCCCCCATCCTTCATATCTCTTGCATTTACATCCACTCCTTCTTTGACCAGTTTTTTCACGTATTTTGTATATCCAAAGTTACAGGATATGACAAGTAAGAGACCTCGATCTCCATCGTACTGATTATTTATCACACTTTGCTTGACGAACAACCTAATCATTTCCTCACGCTTCTCGGACAACTCCATGCTATCTTGACGTTTAAAAAAACGAGGCCACATATAAGCCAATCTAAGAGACTTTTCCGATATATCGGCTCCATTTCTCAGAATCACCTTTACAACTTCCCGATTTTCAACGTCATGACCAACTGCTCTATACCTGTCAGTCATAGCAATTCGAATTAGTGTCCTGCCTGCAGGTGACCTCTGGTTCACGTCGGCCCCTTCCTTTATTAGCCGCTTCACTTCCTCTACATCTCCATCACGAACCGCATGAATTAGATCTGATTCTTCCACGGTCAACGTCCAGTAAACAGTAAATGGAAGCGTGATGGTATCTCCGGCAACACTCAACGGTAAATCAGCAAGTACAAAAATCCCCAGCGGAATATAGGCCGGTTCGGTAAACATCATCACATCATTGAACACCCCGCCAAAAATTACTTTGTCATTTACTGAATAGGGATAGACTTTTACATGGGCGAGTCCACCTCCATCATCGTAAAGATACTGGTTCCCTTGTTTTGGTTTCCCGACGGGATTTCCGACATTGAAGAGAGTTCCGCACCCGTATTGGGTCGTGAAAAAGAGCGCGAGCACAACAATGAGGGCTACCTTGCTGTTAACGATCTTTCGCATAAAATTCTAAGGAGATCTCAAATGAATTTATTTTGACCTGTCACTGAACAAAATCCAATGGAAAATGGAACATCATCAACTTAACTCTCTAAAACCTCCTCAAAATTCTTCTCGTTTCACCGATCAAAAAAGTGGAGCAGTGTTTTTTTAGCGATGAAACAGGCGGACGTCTCCAGATCATTTGTTAAGATCAACAACAGTTTCTCCTTCGCTCACCTCCTTCACCCGGTTCAATGCATTATAATTCATCACTCGCTTGTTATCGTCGGTAATGTTCCCGTTCTTGTCAAGTTGATGAGTTCCTGTATTCTCACCACCGTAGGTGGAGCCGGTGATGTCATCGGTCTCGTTGAATTCGGTGTGCTTCCGGCTTTCGGTGTTGACTGTTCTACCTGTTTCATGGTCGGTTTCGTTCCCATTGTATGCACCATCAAGGTCCCCTCACCAATTTATAAGTCATCAGGAAGCTTAAACGACATGGTAAGCTGGGTAGCTTCGTTGGTCCAGTAGGAGTTGGTTTCCCAGTTGAGCCGAAAGATCAACCGCACCCGACTGCCTGGCGAACCGGCGGGGGGTTGATTTATACTCTCGACAATTTTCCTGTCGGGGAAAATTCCGGCATGAAAAGACTTCCGAAAAAGATAAGAGGGAGGGGGTGTGGTACGAGGTTGATCTCATCGGTCGAGTGCAATCCGTCGGTCGGTGAGTTGAGTTGTTTTACGTCTTCCTCTCTACTCCGCGTACGGTATTGGACGTGTCCGACCTGGAGTCACATCTTTTTCGTGCTCCATAAATTACCGGTCTATCGTAACATCCCCCATGATGATAGGCGAGTATATGATTAACCTGGCGGATAAATCACATCCTCAAAAGACTCCCCCCTGTCTCGATCTCTGGACGTCTTTTTCTTTTCACGGATTCCTGCAGGAAAAAGCTTCTCGGCTGATGTTGAAATTTACGGGGTCCGTCCAACACCGGAAGGAATATTCCAATATCCCGCTAAATTAAGACAATTAAAGGGGATAGAGTGAAATGAAAGGAGTGGTGGGTGAGGGATTTGAACCCTCGAAGGGCACTATGCCCGGCAGATTTACAGTCTGCTTCCTTTAGCCACTTGGATAACCCACCGTGTTCGGTCGTGCCGCGGATCGGCGGGTATGAGGGCCGATCCGCTGATCATTCGGGAACAAGTGTATGAATTGTCCCGGTTTATGTCAAGAGAAGCTGGGAGTCGGATTCGAACCGACAACCACCGGTTTACAAAACCGGAG
>CAYXQY010000210.1:0-6158 GCA_964466525.1 uncultured Planctomycetia bacterium | reverse complement strand
CGTATTCATCTGACGGACTTGCTTTCCGGGTTCGTCCGCTGACTCGCTCCCTAATGAGACCCTGACTAACATGAATCGGAGGGTGGAGAGGACACCCTCCAGGAGAACCGTGATCTTGAAGTGGTTCACTGTTCCCTTCAGTGGATGTAAACGCGGGCTATCTCCTGTCATGCTGAAAAGATATAGCGACTGTTTTTTTTACATCTTTACCAGGAGATAACCCATAAGCACTTTGTACTTGTATCTTGACGCACAAACAAAGACAAGCACTGTCGTCGCTCTTAACGAGGACGGGGAGTGTGTGATGGAGCGGGAAAAGATTTCGACCAACAAACAGCAGTTAATCAACACATTGGATTATCACGATCGGACGTGGAGGTGACCTTGAAGCTTCAACGATTTGCCGGACGGTCGTGGAAATGATTCAACCTCATGTAATGAGGTGGTGGTTTCGGATTCCCGTCGGAACGATCTCATTGATTCGACGGGTGGGGGGCGACCGGACCGACGCATACCAGCTTGCCCGTCTGATTCGGCTGGATGAGTACAACAAGGTGCATCAGACCTCGGATCCAAAAATACGTGACCGCGCATCGCACTGGATGAGTATCGGCGATTCCGGGACCGTCAATCCCAGCTCAAGCAGGACACAAAAATGTTCCTGCAAAAAACGGATTGTATAAGAAAGGGGATAATAACCTGACATCATCTGACGGTCAGCAGCGTTTGTTAAACCGAGCGGAGCGGACGATGCATCGACAGATACTCAAAAACCGATTCAGTGAACTTGAGTTTCTGGTTGAGCAAATGGAAATAGCCAAACAGCGAATGATTCGCATCGGAGAGGAGGTACCCGTTTTTAACCGGTACCTGGAAGTCCCCGGGGTTGCCGAGTATACAGCAAGCGTATTCATTGCGATGATCAAATCACCGTTTCGGTTCGACAAGCGCAGTCAGGTCTGGAAGTATTGCGGAATTGCAGTCAAAAACAGTAAAAGTGACGGCACGCCCAAAGGAGGAGATCAGCTCATCTCAACCCGGCCGGACACAGCGTGCTTAAGGATGCCCTCTTACGGTGTTCCATGGAGCGATGAGGTGCAAAGGAGAAAAAGGGATTACAGTTCACCCGGAGCGTACAGTGTATCTGGAGCCACGCCAAGCCGTCCTGAGATGCCTGGTGTCCATTTTTTTCAGTTGGGGGGGCAGTTCATTCTTAAAAAAAGAATGATTATTTGCTCCGGCGACGAATCCGATACACCAGAATCCGGCCGAGGGCATCCTCCTCGACCATCAGAATCCGTTCTCCATTCTCACGCTTAAACGCTCGAACAGGGTGAACCACGTCCAGCAATCCACTTACCTCCCCTACGTTCGACCCGGGCGTAACATCCCCCAGTAATCTTCCGTCTTGTCCCGAATATACTTTCACAAGTCCGCGCTGCGGAGCATCCCCATACCCCACGTACAACCATCCCGCACCGTCATGACAGAACCCGGAGGTATTATGATCCGAAGTGTACGGTACCGCTTTCTTCCAGGCCAGACTCCTGGATCCATTCAACCATCCATCGTAACGAGCAAGCACCGTCCCCGCCGCCTTCCAGTCGTTCCCGGGCTCGGGATGATCCTTCGTGTATCCCATCATGTACAGCACGTCCTCGTTCGCATCGTACTCCACTTGCCGGACCTGCTTGAACGGCTCCGGATACTCGTACTCCTCCATCGCCTGCATGTCATAGTCCGGTGCCTTCGCACCATTTAATTTCTTCACCGGCAACCGCTCAATCCCGTCCCCGCTGCAGTGCCAGATCGCCCCTTCGGCATCCACGTCCCAGCCGCCCGCCGAAGCGGGATACGAGGATAGTCGGCTCTCTTCAAACTCCTCTTTCTGCATGCTCCCATCGCCGTTCTGATCCTTCCACAGCCAGGGAACCATTCCCCTCCCCGGTTTCCGGAGCGCCTCGGCCGGCCAGGTATCGGAACGGGGCGACGTAACCACCATAGCCGAAGGAGCCGACACTTCTCCTTCCGCACGAAGACGAAAGGCCGCGAGAAATTTCGTCCGCATGTTCGTAGTGTACATAAACGGCTCCCCACCAATGTATCGAATGGCAATTGGTGTGGTCCCTCCCCACCGATGCCGCACGTCGTCCGGGTACTTGAATCCGTTGTGAATCTGATCGTACGTTTCATCCCATTCCCCACCCGGCTCGTACCCTTCGTCCCCGGGTTGCTTTGTCCAATCCACCTCCATGTGCGTCTCCATCGTATAAATGTCCGAATGTGATCGAGGATCCGCCACCGCGGTGTCCACAAACATCAACCCCAGCGCTTTCCATAGAAGCTCGCCTCCTTCCCGGTCGGTCCCGGAAAACGCACGAAGATCGGTGTGCCAGTTCGACCACATGCCCCAATCCCGTCGGTCCCAGGGATCCGTTTTTCCGCCGCTGGCTACGTAAATGTTTCCGTTCTCTGTAATATCAATCGCATTCGGGCCGTTCAGCTTGTATGGACCGTATTTTCCGGGCGTGCCGCTGAACACGCCGCTCTTCGGCCCCATGGTTCCCACCTGCTGAGGATGCACACCGGACACGTTAAATGTTTTGATCTGCTGGTCCGGCCCGTCGTCGGTCACAAACAGACGTCCGTCCGGATGAAACGCCAGATCCGATGCCATCGGTACGGAGGTAATCTCTTTTCCCGTCGGTGCCCCGTCCGAACTGTACTCGCGTATCTGACGGGTGACCTTCATGTTTTTCAACATCCGGAGCCCATTCTCGATGTTT
This sequence comes from uncultured Planctomycetia bacterium, assembly GCA_964466525.1. Classification (GTDB taxonomy): domain Bacteria; phylum Planctomycetota; class MHYJ01; order CAYXQY01; family CAYXQY01; genus CAYXQY01. The sequence goes on along the minus strand of CAYXQY010000210.1, from coordinate 3,372 downwards.
CCGGATATTTTTGCATCCCCGATATCCGTGCTCTTGAATTGATCAAACGGGACCGGGTCTCCGTTGATGGTCACGTTCTTAAACAGCGCGGTGGACGGTTCCGACATACTGTACGAACGAACGGCCAGTCCGATGTAGTTGGTTCCTTCAAAACGGGTTCGGTTGTCCTTCCCGACGGTTGTCCAGTTTTCCCCGTCGGAGGATTCCCAGCATACGACCTCGTCCCCTTTCTTTCGAAGCCGGTACGATACGGGGGTTTCCGACAGATCTCCCTGGCCGGCCCAGCTGATATTTCCTCCTTCATTCTTTCTACGGATAAACCGGCTGGTTTTATGGTTAATCAGCCGCATCCAGGCAAACGGCGTCCCCTTTTCAAGTTCATCCAGAAGGATCACGCCCACAAGAGGATCCTTGTGCGACTCCGGTCGGACCGTGTGGACACGGGCGGTGATTTCTGCGTCTCCCTTCACGGGAACATACGCTACGTGGATGCCGTTCCCTGCTCTCATGTCATCGGAGGTGCTGAGCGCCGCGGTTACCGATACACCGGAATCACGTTCGTACGTTCGTTCCAGCGTGGCCTGGATGTTCCAGATGTTCCCGTCCGGACCCACCTCAAGCTCGAGCGGATGGGTGGTTTTTTCCTCCGTATCCAGAAAATCGCCAAAGGTATCAACTTTTTTCATTTGCCGGGTGTCGTATACGTGAATGTTGCTGTCGGGAAGTTCACTGACATAAAGTTTATCCCGACCGTGGGCCATTCCGAAAATCTTTGCCTCTTTGCCAACCGGCAGGAAATTCTGCGTGTGCACACCGTCCCCGAATTTCGAATGGTCCGGTCCTCCCTTGAATTTATAGGGGGTGTATTTCTTGTCCCCGGTGCGGTTGTAGACTTTTATTCCCTGCCAATTGTCTCTGGAACGCTGAACGTAAATATAGTTTTTATCAATGGCTATCGCTCGACCACTCGGGTTCTCCTGATACAGATGGTGGGTCTCAACCGGATCGCCCTCCCGGTACACTCCGGTTGTTCGCTTATGCTCATCCCAGGTGGCGTTGGTGTAGACGGTACCATCTTTCCATACCGCCAGGTCATTTACCCAGTTCTGTATCCACTTTTTCTTCGACGCATCCGCTGTGTCTCCCAACCAGGTCGTGGTGTATTCGAGATCTTCCATCTGATTCGATCGATTCGGATCCGCTATTTCGATTGGCGTTTTTTTCTTCTCCGGGACATCCGTGGGTGAAGCAATTTCCGCGTGTTCTCCCTTCCTGACCGTTATGTATTTTTCGGATTGTCTTCCGCGAAATTGCACCTTTCCGTCGGTAACCCTTAATCGGGCGGTATCATTTGACGAAAACGTGAAGCTGGTTCCCTTCACTTCCACCTGGCCAAGAGGTGATGTTACGATCAGGTTCATGCTTTTACGGGTGGAGGAAATCCTCGCCTTCAGGGTCCCGTGTTTCATGTGAATTCGTTTCGTGTGTTCGTTCGACGAGAGCGTCACCTCTGTATTTTCTTTTAGCGTGATTCGGGAAGCTTCATCGAGGTGTTGAAACGTAACGTTTTCGCTTTCCTTCAGAACAATTCGGTCGTTCTGTCGAAGTTTCGTGGATGGCTGGACCAGAACCGTTTCACCTTTACGGACAAGGGTCATCTCCGATGATTCCGTTTTTACCGTTGCAATCGCCTTCGCTGAAGTCCGGTCGGGCCCGTAATAGACCGAGTAGGTAATACCGGCAAGCACCAACAGAAGTACCACTGTCGCGGCAGCGATGCCCGAACGCATCCAGGTGTTTCGTTCAAATTTGTTTTCCCGCCGGGAAGGGGAGCTCATGGGACGAGTTGTATCTTTCGACAATTCCGTATTCGAGTATAACTTTTCCCCTTCCTTGTCAGGAACCCCGAGTTGTTTCCATGTTTCTTTTAATTGTTGTATTTCCGTTTTGGACTCGGGATGGTCTTTCACATTGGCCTTCAGCGCTCGCTTTTCCTCCCCGTAGAGCTGTCCCGAAAGCCATTTGACGACGTAAAACTGTTCCTGTTTTCGGTTCATGTTCCTGAGGTTCCTCTTTAATTTGTTGGATCCCTGTCGTTCGCTCCAATTATTCTCCCTTTCGGGGGACGGCTTGCGGCCCCGCCTGCTTTTCATTCGACGCAGGACGCAAAACGCATGAACGCATGTTCGCAAAACGCCTTTTCCGAAACCACATCACTTCTGATGCTCCAACCACAGGGGATCCGGTCGGGCGGGGGTCAGACGGCTGTTAGCGTGAAACTGCTTAAACGGACACCAGTTTTTCTTTCTCCAGGGAACCTTCGGACCGACAACGAACACGTCGTCGGATCCAAATCCGATCTGTCCAAGTTTATTCACGGCCGCGACGGAATAATTGGCACACAGCTCCGGGTCCACCTTGAAGCTCGTTCCTGAAATCGGTTTTTCCGTCAGCCGGTTCTCGGGCCGAGCTCGATCGTTTCCCCGTGAAAAGATACCTCGATACACATGATACCCCTTGATATGGTCATTGGCGGGGGCCAACCAGTGAATCCGATTTTTCTGCTTGTTGAACCAGGGACCGCCGACGGGGTCCGGGATGGAGTAGGTAAGAGGAGCATTTCCACTTTCCTGACCCAGCTTGTTGACGGCGCGGACGGTGTAGGATCGTATGATGCCGTCACTCAGATCCACCGACGTATCCACAAACGTTGAATCCTTCACGGGCTCCTCGGTCACCCGTTTCAAAAATGAGTCTTCTTTTTTGTCCGTTAAGGGAACTTTTCCTTTTCCTCGATAGACGTGGTATCCCACGACGTCGTTCGCTTCATTTGGTTTCCAGCGCAGTTCATTTTCTGTGCGGAAACCACGCTGGCCGTCAATCCCACGGGCCTCAACGGATACGAGTACACCGGCAGGGACGGGTCGCTTTCAACGCCCGAGGCCGTCTCCGCTGTCACGGTGTAACTGTATTCCTTCGTTTTTTCGAAAGATGCGCTGTCGGTAAAATGCGTTTCCGTGGTGCTCCCGATTTTTTTGTAATTCCCCGGACGCTTGTTCCACGCTGATCGCCACACGTGATAGGTCACATCGGAGGTCTCGGACGGTTTCCAGTGAATGTTGATCTCGTTTTTTTCGGTCACTTCCCGGATGCCTTCAGGGCGGGGGATTCTCGGCGTCTCCCGATCTCCACCTCGATAGGACCAGATCTCGTTTCCCGCCATCGAAGCCAAATAGTGAACGTCGTTTTCGGGGTCGTAGGTAAATCCGTCCCCCAGCGGACCCCCGCCCGGTGGGGCGGGATCGTTGCGAACCGTCCTCCAGCCCTCCTCCTCCCCCAGCTCGAGCGTGGACGTGTGACGTCCATTCTTGC
>CAYXQY010000209.1:0-6172 GCA_964466525.1 uncultured Planctomycetia bacterium | reverse complement strand
CGTCGCATGGTCGGGTTGTAGTACGGGCCCTGTCCATACAGTACTTCGTAATAATTAAACCCCTGCGGTGCCGTACCGAGGTGCCACTTGCCGATGATCGCCGTTTGATAACCCGCATCACGAAGGTATTGGGGAACGGTTTCAATCTGTTTGCTGATTGATTCCCCGTTCGTTGGAACCCCGTTTTTATGGCTATGAAGACCTGTGAGAAGTACGGCACGGGACGGTTTACAGATGGAATTGGTCACAAACGCATTGTCGAACCGCATGCCCTGCTTCGCCAGCTCGTCGATGTTCGGGGTGGGCGTATGATCCAGTTCAAGGCCATAATCAAGGTTGCCCTGGTACGCGCCGACGGCCTGAGCGGTGTGATCGTCCGAGTACATAAAAATGATGTTCGGACGGTCCTCCTGGGCGAGCAGGCCTTTCGGGAGGCCGCTTAAGGCGAAAAACATTGCGATCAGAAGTGCACAGGATCTTACCTTATTCTTCATCTGACGGCTCCATTGAGCTTAATGAGAAATCCAAACGAGATGTATCTATCCTACAACAGTAATTTTATGAAGGTGCATTTTATACGGCAGATGAGCTGGTTTTAAACCTCTGTTTCATCAGGATGTCCGGGAGACGGGAGGTTCCGAGCCTGATTTCATCGAGCCCTGACAGGGACCTGGAAGGATTTAAAAGTGGGTCCGTCACCAATAAACGGAACGACATTTCTTCTGTTCTCAGTCTAACGGACCTGAAAAATGGGTTGTACTTTAGAAGGAGCCACTCCTGTTATTGACCCTATCCGGGTGTGCGGTTCATAAGAATCCGTTTCACCGGCGAAACCATCATGTTGACTCCGGATAAAATGTACACGCCGATGCGAAAGACGCTGTGGAGAAACTGGTAATTGATGTGAAAACCTGTAAAATATCGTTCACCATTCTCCCTCTGATCCTTTTATCAATATTTCCATCGTTCCGTCATGAAAGAGTTTTACGACCTTGAAATACTGAGCACTCGCTTCACATCATTCCTGATCGTGCTTCTGGTCTTCGGAATGTGGGTTTCAGAGTTTATTACGGCCGAAGCACAACCGTCGGATGCACAAAAATCGGTTACCGGAGAGAAACCCCTGCAGTTCCGTGTAAAACATACCCGTGATCTTCTACCGGAACAGGCACGGAACGTCCTGGACGGGGCACACGGTGGCTTTACAATTGATCGAAGGGAGGGAAAAGGAGAGATTTACTTTGCGCTGAAAGGGGCCGGTCTTTTTCGGATCAGCGCTGATCTAACCAGTGTGACGGGATTAAACACACCGAAGGAACTGAAGCAGGCGAACCTGCACAACACGACCATCTGGTATGATGACTCGGATGCGTACCTGGCGTTCGCGGCGAATAACAAAGGAAATGTATTTACCACGGACCTGCAGGGAAACCTGATTCACACCCTGTCCGCGCCATCAGGAGATCATAACTTCGACAAGGAGGAGGTTCGCTCTTATTTTCAGGGCGGCGGGGAGTTCGTGCCGACGGACGTGGAGCAGGTCGGTGGACGGTATTTCATTACGACAGGCTATTCGAAGCTCGATTATGTACTGACCGGCAAGGTGAAAGAGGGGTCAAATGACGCTGCGGAAATCAACGTGAACTGGGGATCACTTACGTTTGGTGGCAAGGGAAACAAGGAGGAAAAAGGAAAATTTGGTACCGGACACGGCATTACCGAGGGTGGACATCACCTGCATGTGTCCGACCGTAAATATGCTCAGCTGGACCGGTTCGAAACGGATGGTTCTTACCTGTCCACGCTGGATCTTCCTGAAGGCTCATATCCCTGCGACGTCGATTTTTCGGAGGGGTATTCACTTGTGCCCTGTCTGCATGGTCCAGATCGTGAAAAAGGAGCTCCGATCTACTTCATGAAGGATGAGGAGATCGTGTCGACCATCATGATCAAAGAAGATCTTGGCCTAAAAAAGTTTCAACATATTCACAATGCCGTACTGAAGCGAAGGAACGACCGCTGGTACATCATCGCGCAATCCTGGAACCCGGGCGATTTCGCCATTCTTGAACAGGTAAAATAAGCCGGGCCCCTTAGGAAACGGTCATCGTTCACCGGGACTGATCGAGGAAGCAACCGTTTTACGGGACAACTTGTGAATAATGGTCCCTCTGGACGACGGGATGGCTGTCATATACCGTTTCCTTTTTTATCTCTATACCGGTCCGGATTCTGTTGCAATTGCAGGAGGCTGAGGAGGGAACTGTTCGCCTGTCAAACTCCCTGACGTGATGTAAGAACGGGCTGAAAGGGAGAGGGATATGCGTTACACTTATGATCCGTTTGCGTAGTGGTTTTTACGCTTCGTTCAAAGGGGGTGCAAACCCCGGACGATCTCGGGAGGAACACGACGTTCCTTAACCACTGCGGGGCGAAGATTCCGAAAGGGAACGGGAAACTGATCTACAGGTGTACGGTCCTGGAAATTGTCGGTGAACCTGCATTAATTCATTCTGTTTTCTTCCTACATTGGCTATGTCAGACGCTATAAATAAAGAAGAACTGAAAGACACGTTCGAACATCTGGGTGAAGAGAAAACCTATTATTCGCTGCAGCGATTGCAGGAGCAGATCGGACAGGATCTATCCGGTTTGCCGGTCAGTGTGCGAATTCTTCTGGAATCGTTGATTCGGAACCTGGACGGTGAGACGATCACCGAGGATCACGTCCGAAGCCTGGCGGGATGGTCGCCGGATGAACCGGGGGACATGGAAGTTCCGTTTCACGTATCCCGGGTGCTGATGCAGGATTTTACCGGTGTTCCAGCGGTGGTGGACCTGGCCGCTATGCGATCCTGTCTGGATCGAGAAGGAGAGGAGCCGGAGAAAATCCAGCCGGACGTGCCCGTGGACCTTGTGATTGATCATTCCATCCAGGTGGATTCGTTTGGCGTACCGGAGGCGCTCGATATCAACACGAAACGGGAGTTTGAACGGAACGAGGAACGATACCGCTTTCTGAAATGGGGCCGACAGGCGTTTGATAATTTTACCGTAATCCCACCGAAAAGCGGAATTGTGCATCAGGTCAATCTGGAGTACCTCGGAAAGGTGGTTATGCAGAACGACCGGAACGGGGAGGCCCTGTGTTACCCGGACACCCTTGTTGGGACGGATTCTCACACGCCGATGATTAACGGGCTGGGGGTGCTCGGATTCGGCGTCGGCGGAATTGAAGCGGAGGCCGGGTTGCTCGGCGAACCCGTCATTATTCCATCCCCTGAAGTGGTCGGGTTCCGAATGACCGGTGAGTTACGAAAAGGGGTCACGGCGACGGACCTGGTCCTGACCGTTACAAATATTCTGCGACAGCATGACGTAGTAAGTAAATTTGTCGAGTTCTACGGAGAAGGCGTGGAACGACTGACCCTTCCCGACCGCGCCACACTCGGAAACATGACCCCGGAATACGGCGCCACGGTTTCACTGTCGCCGGTGGACGAGGAAACGCTCAACTACCTGGAACTCACCGGACGGGATAAGGAACATATTGAGCTCGTGGAGCAATACATGAAGCAGCAGGGCCTGTTCGGCGTGCCGAAAAAAGAGGACATTCAGTACTCCATGGAGCTGGAACTGGATCTGTCGGAAGTGGATCCATGTGTGGCCGGCCCCAAACTCCCCCAGGAACGAATCGAGCTTGGTACGCTGCAGAAAAACTTTGAAAACCGGTTAAACGAAGCTGGCAAGTCGGTTCCCGATACGTCGCCCGTGGCGGACGCGAACGATCCGTCAACCGGACAGTGGTCCGACGACGGCGGAAGTGAGGGCGGGGTTGCCGCGGTGGATACAACGTCGGAGACGAAGATCGACCACGGCGACGTTGTGATTGCCGCCATCACAAGCTGTACGAACACAAGTAATCCCAGCGTCATGATGGGAGCCGGCCTGCTTGCGAAGAATGCGGTGGAAGCCGGTCTCGAGGTACCGGACTACGTAAAAACAAGCCTCGCGCCGGGTTCAAGGGTGGTCACACGGTACCTTGAGGAATCGGAACTGCTTCCGTCACTTGAGAAGCTTGGATTCGGTGTCGTCGCTTACGGATGTACCACCTGTATTGGAAATAGTGGTCCGCTGCCGGAGGAAATTGAACGACAGATCAGGCAGCGTGACCTTCATACGGCAAGCGTTCTGAGCGGTAACCGAAACTTCGAGGCGCGCATTCATAACCTGGTTCGGGAGAACTACCTGATGTCCCCGCCTCTCGTGGTGGCGTTTGCCCTCGCCGGAACAATTGACATCGACATGGACCATGACCCGCTTGGGCTGGACCATGACGGGGAGCCGGTCTACCTGGATGACATCTGGCCGTCGCAGGAAGAAATTCAGTCCGTCATTCACGATAGCGTGAAACCGGAAATGTTCCGGGAACAATACGCGGACATCTTTTCACGAAGTGAGGAGTGGAATGAACTGGAAGCCCCGACGGGCACGCTGTACGACTGGGAGGAAGAAAGCACGTATATTCAGGAACCTCCTTTTTTCACGGGGGACTTTGACCCATACGAACCCCCCGGCTTCGAAAACATTGAGAACGCACGTACATTGCTCGTCCTGCCGGACAACGTGACGACCGACCACATCTCTCCCGCCGGCCAGATTCCGGAGGATACTCCGGCCGGACAGTACCTGAAGGAACAGGGGGTCAAGCCGAGCGATTTTAACTCTTACGGCTCCCGGCGCGGAAACGACCGGGTCATGACCCGCGGGACGTTTGCCAACGTTCGCATCAACAACCTGATGGTCCCCGGCAAAGAAGGCGGCTACACGAAACACATGCCGGACGGCAAAGAGATGACCGTGTACGAGGCCGCCATGAAATATCAGGAGGAGGACGTTCCCCTGATCGTCGTCGGAGGAAAGAACTACGGCTCCGGCAGTTCCCGGGACTGGGCGGCGAAAGGTACGGATCTGCTCGGTGTGGACGCCGTGGTCGCCACCAGCTACGAACGGATCCACCGCGTAAACCTCCTCTGCATGGGCGTGGTTCCGCTGCAGTTTCCGGACGGGGAAAATCCGGAATCCCTCGGCCTGCAGGGCAACGAAGTGTATGACCTGATCGGTCTGGAAAAAGACCTTACACCTCAGGACACCATTCAGATGTCGTACACCGGTCCCGATGGTCGGGAGGGTGTGATCAACCTGACCCTGCGGCTTGATACACCGACGGAGGTGAAATACTGCGAACACGCGGGGGTACTGGATTACGTAATTCGAAAGGAAGTATAACTCTTCGCAGGCCTTTGATAGGTCCGCTGTCTAACTTAGTGCGGACCGGGGGTTATCTCGGATACCGGGGAACCACCGGTTCACTTCACGGATTGAAGGCGCAATCGAACGCGGAACGTCTCGTATACCGGCGATTATTTGATGATCCGGAGAAGGAACTTCCCAACGGGTCATCGATGATTACGGGACGCTCCGACCACTACCCAAACAGTAAGGGGGCTATCAACATTTCCTTTTTGAATCGTTCACCAAAGGAATAACAGCTTCCGTTCACCAGGTCGGCCACGTCCCGTAGTGCTTCGCTGGAGCCCCGTCCCGGTCGAAATCCGTCCCTTCGTTCGGTAAATTCCCGTTTGAAGAGCGGTTCGAGCGTGTAACGGATGACTATCTGGCATGTGCGTCACTCACGGCCGGTATCGACGACGTACAGCACGTGGACGCCGGCAACCAGGCGGACCAAAAACAAAACGACAACGGGCCGTCCGGACGGACGGTTCGCTTTCGTCCGTTGGAATGAGCGGCGACCGCGTGCCAACCTCCGGGGTGGCAGGAACTCGAGGGGTCAGTGATTTGTTCTACCGTTCGGTTCCGGTTCCGGCCCAGTCGAACACCCGCTGGAAGTATAGTGATACGTATACCAGACCGAGCAGGACCGGCACTTCGATCAGCGGACCGACCACCGTGGAGAACGCCACCTGTGAACCCACGCCGAACACCGCCACGGACACGGCGATGGCCAGTTCGAAGTTGTTGCTCGCGGCGGTAAATCCGATGGCCGTCGTGGTGGAATAGTCCGCACCGACCTGTTTCCCCATCCAGAAACTGATTAGAAACATGATCACGAAATACAGCGTGAGCGGAACGGCCAGCAGCAGCACGTCCG
>CAYXQY010000208.1:0-6197 GCA_964466525.1 uncultured Planctomycetia bacterium | reverse complement strand
TCACCGGTTTGATCCCGCATGCAGTAGTAGCAGGATCTTGAACCGGTATCCAATCACACGTAGGGTGTATTCCTGGATGCCTCCTTGTTGAACAAGGTGAACGTTTTATGCGAAACGTGATTCTACAGACGAGGCGTCCAGAATTACCAGCAGCCGCCTATCGTTCGGGCAGGGGTTGCTGGTTTTTCTTTTGCGCCCCGATCCAACTGTGAAGTAGCTGCATTTTCTTCAGTTCCACGAAGTTTCTGTGTTCACCTTACGCCGCCGGAACGTCTCCCACAAAAGAGAGGGGCTCGGGTAAATACCGAGTAATCCGCCCGCCGGAGGGGGATACGGACGTTCCGGGCGTGTCGAAGACACGTTACCCGAGGAACCAGGGCGAGCCTTCGATTACATGCTACGCAGAGATTCCAATTGAATTCTATCTCCTTGAGACGAAACGAGTTACACCGATTCCCTTTGTAAAAAAATTTGATAGCAACATTTCGTTGCTTTTTGAAATGATTCATTACTACGTCAACCCCTCGGATATACTGACGGCCTCGAGTGCGGCGGACTCCGAAAACTGCTCCACTCGAGAGGGACGAGTCAATACGATTAAGAGGCGTAATCCCATATTTACATTCAATCGTATCTCCTGTAGCTTGCTCAAAAGGATTAGCGATAAGGGACGGTGCGAATTTGTTCGGTCAGACAAAATTCCGTACGTGTTTCTACTGAAGTACCAGCACTGCAACTTTGTTAAATGGGTGGTAAAGGACGGTTCGTAGGCTATCGCTTATTATTATATTGACAGGGGGAGAGCGTTACGGAAACTTGAATCGATACTGCGTTTCTCCCTGGTCCGGACCAGCAAGAACACCCCCGGACTTTGATTGCAACTACGAACTTGTTCTGCTATTTTGACCCCTCAATGTAACCTCGGTCCAGCAGGTGATTGATCATGTCCACATCTACCTTGGAACCAAGAAACGGGTTCCCTTTCTACCTCCTGTTTGTCGCATCCATATTCTGCACCATCGGTATCTCCAATCGATGTGGTGCAAATCCTTCCGGTGCTCTGCAGGCGGAAACGACGGAAGACGGTATTCGAGTCACGATTGGCGAGGAACACTTCACGACATACGTCAACGAACGCTACCGGAATGGATTCAAGTATCCATTCTTTTATCCTATCAATGGACCCGCAAGTGGTGACTCCATCGTTACATATAATCAGAATCCTTATTCGCATCACAGCGGTTTGTTTATGTCTTTTGACCACGTGAAATCAAGTGGAATCGACAGAGGAAATTACTGGGGACCCCAGAAACATCTGGACTCGGGACGAGTTTACTCCAATCCTGAAATACTTGTTTCAAACAAGGGAAAAGTCGTGCTGAAAGACGAAACGACCTGGCGAGTTGCCGATCAGGGGACGCAGCTTAAAGACACCCGGAAGATCACGATCACGGTGCCTTCCCCGGACGTCCGAGTCCTGGATTTTCGGTTTCAGTTCAAACCTCAGCAGGATTTGACCCTCGGCAAGACGGGCCACGGCATTTTTGCTGCTCGAATGCATCCGTCCCTTTGCGGCAAACAGGGAGGCGTTATACTTGATGCAGGCGGAAACAGAGGAGAGAAAAATACAAGAGGAAAAAAGGAGGACTGGGTAGCTTATTTCAATGAGAGGAATCGCCATACTGAAGGTCTGGCGATCGTTCAACATCCGGATAACCCGTACTATCCCTCCCCCTGGTTTACACGGAATTACGGATATTTCGCCGTGAATCCGATCTGGAAAAACCAGCGCCACTGGGAAGCGGGTCAGACCTATACCTATCGATTCCGAGCTGTGGTGTTTGCTGGGTCCCCGGAGGAAATCGAACTGGAAGAACTGGCGGAATCCTACATGAACAAGTGATCGGAACCCCGGATCTCCCTCCACGATTCCAGGTTCGCACAGGATCAGTTCATCTACAGGTTTTGGAAACATGATCATGAACCTTGAAGGTGGACGCACGAGGATCGGGGCTCCCGAACGGACTCCGTTTTTATCTTCGGTGCGATGACGAACCGGAATCCTCCCATGGATTCGCTGTTGCTCGAACTGCCCACCCGTCTCATCACGTGTCTGGACCGGCATGGCCTGGACGCGCTGGAAGATGTGGTTGCGATGGAACGGGACGAACTTGAGGGACTGGACGGGGTGGGGACCAAACTACTGGACGCGCTGCTGGACCTGTTCGACCGGTACGACCTCGAACCCGGGAACGAGTTGGCGGACGCCCCTCTGTATCCCGCGAACCTGGACGAACTGGTAAACGACCTCGTCGGGCGAACAGAGCGCTGGTGGTCGGGCCGGGGAGTACGCATGTACCGGCGGTTCACACCGGTATCCGGGCACATGTCGGACGGGCGAGGCACCTGCGTGGTGGACACGGGGGCGACAAGATTGACGGTTGAACTATCGCCGTCGGACGGGACGGCATCGTGCGACTGCGGGTATACGGCGTGTCGGACCCACGGGCTCGCGGCGTCGCTGTTTATGGCGAAGGATGTACGTCTGCAGGAATTGTTCGACCGATCCGTTTTTGAGGGGACGGCGGGACCGCCGAACGTATGTCCGACGGACCCGTTGTTTTTCCTGCTGGATGGCGGCACGCGAAAGCATCTATTAAACGCGGACGTTCGGTGGGTGGAGGAACTTGTCCAGCACACAACGGCGGACCTGACCGAATTTCGAGGCATTGGACCCGGCCGTGCGGAGCGAATTCAATCGTTCCTCCAGTCGATGCATCTTCGTCCGGGCGATCGGCCCTCCTCCGCGGAGCGCCCACCGGCCGAACGGCTTCCGTCCGACCTGGGTGGATACGTGTTTCACCTGCTGGATCATGCCATGAAGCCGGACCTTGCCGTAAAGCATTTTCAGTCCGGGCGGGTGGATGAGCTGGACGAGCCGGAAGAGGGAGTTTATCGCGCGACCGTCGGCGACCGTCAAACGCACCGGGCCACTGTGGATACAAATTCCGCCACCTGCTCCTGCAGTTGCTCCGTGCCACCGGAGCGCGCTCCCTGCGCACATGCCGTGGCGGTAGCCCTCGAAGCCGCCCGGAACGAGCGAATAAAGGTACTTTCCGACCGGGACCGGGAAGGCATCGGCGAGGACCTGATCTGGTTGCTGAAGCAGATGAAAGAGACGTCCGAGCGAGTGGATGAAGCCCCGAAGATTGAGGACGCCTGCTGGTTTCTCTGCAGAACCGGCGACGGCTGGTCCCTCCGAATGGCCCATTCCACGGATCATCCCCCCGACTTCAATGACGTTAGTAATCCGAAGCCGGAACGGGTCCGGAACCCGAAAGATCGGGCGCTGCTCCGCCGGATGCAGGATGGAAACCGCCGTTCTACGGACGATACATCCATTCCGGGCGACCTGTTGTCCCTCCTCACGAACCGGCCATTGCAGGTGGAAACTTCCCCGGGGTCCTTCCAGCCGGTCCGGTTCCCTGAAAACGGTGCGAAACCGGTCCTCAGGCTGACGGCGAACGGGACGGAAGGATTTTATCTCCGGGTTCTGTTTGAAATTGATGGGGACCCTGTGCCGGCCCGTTCGTTGGAACGGGTGTCCCGGGACCCCACCTGGCTGCTCGATGGGCAATATCTGTACCACGTTCCTCACCACCCGCTTATCGTACAGTTGCTGGACCGGGAGGCGGATGCTCCTCTGTCGTTTACCGGCGAGGAACTCACGGCGTTTTCCGAACAGGTGTTTCCGGAGTTGCTGGACCGGAACGTACCGGTTCGCATGGAGGAGGGACTGTTTGCCGAAGCGGACCTCCAGCCCGAAGGACGGGTCTACCTGCATAATCGACCGGACCGGTTGCTGGTCGAGTTGCGCATCGCGTACGGGAACGTTGAATTTACACGTATTTCAGGAGGGCGATTCCCCGTTCTTGATCCCGACAGCGGAGATCTGCTCGGTGTCCGACGGGACCCGGAGGAGGAACGCGACCTGCTTCAGCGGATCCGTTCCAGGAATCTCCATTCCATCTCATCGGCCCGTCCGTTACGGATGGAACCGGATGGGGATCGCGGCATCTGGTTGATGGAAACCCTCCCGGAGTTACAGGAAATGGGGGTTGAGATCTACGGGGAACAGCGTCTGGAAAACCAACCGCAAACGGTCTCTCCAGACGACGCGGCCGTTCGGGTCTCCGGGGGCATGAACTGGTTCGAACTGGACGGATCGCTGTCGTACGACGACGAGGAAGTGACGTTTGCCGACCTGCTGAACGCACTGCAGGACGATCAATCCTACGTTCAGCTGTCCGGTAACCATTACGGGGAGATTCCCGACCGGTGGATCGATCGGTTCGGCGGGTTTGTAGCTGACGCCGTGACGGAAGGGGACACGGTTCGAATACCGGGGCTATCAATGGAAGAGATCAATCAGCTACTCGAAGAGGCCGAGGACGTACAGATGGATCAGACCGTGGATCGATACCGGCAGTTTTACCGGGAGTTTGACGGTATTGATCAGGTGAAGGGGCCCGGGGGATTTGACGGAATGCTTCGTGATTACCAGAAGAAGGGGCTGGACTGGCTGCAGTGTCTTCGCAGATATCGCCTGGGCGGTTTGCTTGCGGACGACATGGGGCTGGGGAAAACGGTGCAGGTACTGGCGCACCTCCAGCTGGTACGCGAGCAGGAGGGAACGTTTCCCGATACGCTTGTTGTCGCCCCCCGGTCCGTACTGTCGGGCTGGGAACGGGAGGCCGTCCGATTCCTCCCGCAACCGGCCCTGTACCGGCACCATGGTTCAAACCGCCGGACAACGCCCGACGCATGGCCTTCGGCTCACCTTTCCCTGACGACGTACGGGACACTACGTGAGGACATATCCTGGCTCCGGGAGGTTTCGTTTGACACCGTCGTGCTGGATGAGTGTCAGGCGATTCGTAACCCGGACACAAAAACCGCCGGTGCGGCTCGCCTACTTGATGCGTCCCACCGGATCGGGCTCTCGGGTACGCCGGTACAGAACACGGTCATGGACCTCTGGTCACAGTTTCAGTTTTTGAACCCCGGACTGCTGGGATCTCGATCGTATTTTGAAGAAACGTACGCCGTGCCCATCGAAAACGATCAGGACGAGCAACGATCCCATATGCTTCGGGAACGGATCAAGCCGTTTCTCCTGCGTCGGACCAAGGACCGGGTGGAACGACAGCTACCGGAACTCAGTACAACACGGGTTGATTGTCCGATGGAACCGGCACAGGAACAGCTGTACGAATCCGTACGAACCACGTTCCGGCGTGACGTGTCCGAGGCCCTTGAGAAGTACGGGTTCGACGAAACCCGCATGAAGGCCATGGAAGGATTGACACGTCTGCGGCAGATCTGCTGTCACCCGGCCCTGCTGGAGGGTACGGAACTAACCGCTTCGTCGAAGCTTCAACGGTTTGTTGAACTCGCCCGCGATGTGGTGGAAGAAGGGCATCGCGCCCTTGTGTTCTCCCAGTTCGTGTCGTTCCTGGATCGTATTCGATCGGAGGTGGAACAACAGGGATGGTCGTATACATATCTTGACGGAAGTACAACCAATCGAGACGACGTTGTCAGCCGGTTTCAGTCGGACGAGTCCATTCCGTTGTTCCTGATCAGCCTGCAGGCGGGTGGGGAGGGGCTGAACCTGACGGGGGCGGATTACGTGTTTCTCATGGATCCGTGGTGGAATCCGGCGGTGGAACAGCAGGCCATGGACCGAACACACCGGATCGGCCAGGATCAACCGGTGTTTGTATATCGCCTGATCTGCCCGGGAACGGTCGAGGAAAAGATCCTGGAACTTCAGGAGGACAAACGCCGGCTTTCGAAGGACGTCGTGTCCCCGGAAGGCGGTGTGTTACGGGACATGACACGCGACGACCTGATGGAGCTTTTCTCGTAAGGTATTCTGGAACGGAGTACACGCATGTGTTCTTCCGTTGATCTTGACGGGAACACCGGTCGGTCACCTGCAGGGGACTTCCTTTCCCTGGAATCGGGGTATATACGGTGACGGAATGATTTCGCTGCGGAATACGTTATAATTTACGGATGGTACAGGTTCCTGGTACTCGTCGTTCACTTCGGCACATATTGTTACAGCGAGGAAAACAATGGTCGTATCAATCTCCGATCGGGTGGATCAGCTGCAGGAGGAACTGATTCCG
>CAYXQY010000207.1:0-6234 GCA_964466525.1 uncultured Planctomycetia bacterium | reverse complement strand
GGATAGAGCAGTGGTTTCCTAAACCACAGGCCGCAGGTTCGAATCCTGCCGGGCGCATTCGTGGCGCAATCGATCATCACGATTCCAGCCGTTAGGGGGTATATAGGAGCAAGGATGAGCGGGGGTGTACGTTACCAGGGGTGTCGGAAAAAGGTCGTTTGGTGCAGGTGCTGAGGACCCGGAATTTGGGAGGTGAAAGGAACCAGAAAGCGATCGATGTGCCGTGTGGGATACGGAAGATGCGGTTGAATATTACTTCCCTTTCTGCGGGGACTGCGAACCCCCCCCGGGATTTGAGGAGGGATTTCGGTTGTTCGTGTTCTGAGACTGTGAACCGGCCCCTTCGTGTGATGTTCCCTTCAACAGACGAATTTCCACCCGTCGATTTTTGGCTTTGTTTTCAGGGGAGGAATTCGACACGCGGGGACGGTATTCGCCAAAGCTGGCGATGTACATGTTTTTGGGACTGATGCCCTGATCCTTCAGAAACAGAAATACGTTCAGCGCCCTGTGGGCACCAAGTTCCATATTCGTGTCCGTCTTCCACTTGGGAGCCGATGCATCGATGGGCTCATTGTCGGTATGACCGGCGATCATGAGCGTGGACGGCTGGTCTCTGTTCTGAATGGCCTGAGCAAGTTCCGAAAGGGCCTGTCTGGCACTGTCTTTGATCTTTGCACTTCCCGGATCAAACAGGAGATCCCCTTTGAGCCGCAGCTGTCCCCGATCGCCGATTGAAAACCCTTCGGTCTCGTCCACAACGCTCTTGATTTCCGAGGTGACCGGGGCGGATTCAGCCAGGTTCAACTTTGCACGGAGGGTTTCGACCTCTTCCTGCAGGGCCTGATTTTTCCGGGTCAATTCATCGATGGCCTGTCGCTGTTCACGGTTTTCTTTTTTCAGCCCTTCAATTTCTGCATTTTTCTTCTGGACTGCTTGATCATAAGCACTCGAAGACACACAGCCGGCGGAGAAGGTGAGCCCCATTGCAAGTACGGAGAAGATGAGAAGATGTGTATATCGCATTGAAACTCCTGCAGATTTATCAATCAGTGAACGAAAAGAGCATAGAATTGCATTTATTTTTATTCCGGGTGAGCAATAAGCTCCTGGTTTTATTCGCCGGAGTTAGAAGAAGGCGAAGAGGAGCTGGTAGTGCCGGAGGTGGACGATTTTGCATTCATGGATCGATCACCGGCCATATTCAGGAAAAACTCGGCCGGGGCGGAGGTTGGCCAGGGTTCGATCTGAACCTCCCGGTCGGACATTGTGCTGACACGAGCCATGTCCACACCGATCAGAACGGCTTCCAGGGAGATAACAACGCCGATGATCAGCACCACCAGCCAGATTGTGCTGAGTTCCGTCTGGGAGCCGATGCTTCGGCGGCTCGGACGGCGGGCCGTTTTTGTGGATTGACGTCGCGTGGTGCGTCTGCGTGTTTTCGTTCCGGACGGACCGGCGGATTGGTCCTGTGAAGTGGGCTGCCCGGACGGTTCGTCGACGTCAAGGGATTTATCGGAAACGCTTGAGTCCATCTGCATGGTCTGACCGGCCCCTGATCCTGCTGCCGCCGCGCCTTCGGTTCCTCCACTTTCTCCAATGCCACTTCGCTTCTGTTCTTCTTCCTCAATGCTTTCTTCGCCGATGCTTTCCTCATCCAACTCAATGGCTTCTTCGCCCGTTTCCTCGGGGGAAGCACTGATGTTTTCCTCTTCGAAGATAATTTCCTCGTCCGCGTCTTCCTGATCCTCGTCCTCCTCTTCTTCTTCCGTTTCTTCCTCGTCAAGCATCAGGTCTTCGGCGAGCTCTTCCAGGTCGTCGTCTTCGACATCAATGTCATCAAGGTCGAACTCTTCTTTTTCAGCCGCTTCACTCATGTCCCTGTCGACGGTGTCACCGATGTCCGTCATATCGCTGTCCATCGCTCTGAGTCGGTCTGATTCCGTCAGATCCTCAAGGTCTTCCTCGCGGAACTTCATCTCGTTGTCGGAACGGTACGCCCGTAATTTTCCCTGGGAGACCATCTGCTCAAGGTCATCTTTGTCCACGCCCAGTTCATCCATCACCTCGTCCATGGACAGGAATTCGTTCCCCTCCTGCTCGTCGTTCCCGGAATTGGTTTGTTCTCCTTCTTCAGCCATGGTTAATTATCCTTTAATTCAGGTTCAAATGACATTCACTACGTAAGCGATACCGGCACGGTGGTTGATTCCTGGGTCTACCGCTGATTTTGTCCCTGATTTCCCTGCTGATTCTGCCCCTGACGGAATTTTTCTCTCATCTGGTCGAGAGGCGGGTACGTTTTATTGTTGCCCGTCGCCTGAGGCCGCCCAAACCCAACGTCCATAATCCGTCGATCGTATCGCAGGTTTCGAGCTCCAACCAGGCTGAGCTGATAACTGGGAGAGGCGTAGCTCAGGAGGACCGGTTCGCCGTTGTCCGGATTTGGCATGACCACGTACAGAATGCTCTCCGAATTCTGGTACTGTCCCGTAACCATTGCGATGTCCTGACCGGACGCCGCGTTCGCCTGTGCGTTCGCATCGTTGAACGACCTCACCATCAGGAGCGTCGAGAGAATTAAGACGGCACCCGTCAGCAGGCCGTATATGTAATAATGAACGTTTTGCATGGCTCCTTGTATGATTGCATTCTGGAAGAACGAGAATAATGTAGTATATGGATTGCATTATGACAATGCAAGGAATTAAAAAATTCGTTCAGCGCAACTCTCCAGGACCGGATTCTAACCGGAAAATAGGTAAGATCTGTTCGTGCTCAGGTCATATGGCGATGGATTCATGGTTACAACTTGAGTAAGCCGATTGATCCAGCGAGTACCTCGGGAAGCCCGCTTATAAAAATTTTGACTCCAATTTCACGGTACGCATACGTTACAACGGGTCGGGAGTTGAAACGGATTCGGCAGATTTGACGTACGCCGCCCAATTATCCATGTTCACCGGCTCCTGGTTACTTGATTGGTGGAAAGCTTACGCATCAATGATGATTGCTAACAAAGTGAAATCTACGTTTACAACGCTTTCAAATGAATGATTTGAAAAAGCTCAAAATCTCCTGTAGTATCTGTTTCGAATCATAAGGGGTAAACCTTGATCGTATTTGAACTGGTACAAAGCGTGTACAGAATTCTGTCCTTAAACTACGTTCATAAGGAAGGTTCGACGCGTGCTTATACCATGCTTCAGAATCGGATTAAGATGATTCAGGATGCCTGTAACGTGGAGGACAAAAGGAAATCGTGTCAATAAAAATATTTACTTCCCCGGAGTGGAGGTTTGTTAATGTGCCGGCAGAGTTCCGTAAGCTGAAGCGATCGAAACCGTCTGGTCGGAGATGGGGCCGGCTTTTACCTCGTGAAAACGTTTCAATGAATTCTTCCTTTCGCTGGTTGACAAGTGTTTTTCCGGAAAACGAAGTGGATAATAGCAGACGAAGAGTCCTGAATAGCAAACCAACTGAACGGCCTCTGGAGCATCCGGTCGCGGAGCAGAGTGTGCAGGCCGTAGGGAAATGGCATTCCGACTCGCCTCCCTGCAGTCACGGTGAGTCGATTGCGATGAACAATAGTACCTTCAACGCCTGCACTGATCACAGTTCCACGGCGGGGTGTTCCTGAATTCACTCCATTCATCTCCAGGCACGGTGTTCGTACAGGCCGTTATCACCCGGGTCCCCTCCCCTCTGGGACCCGGGTTTTTTTTGTCGGCATAACCGGTATGCGATCTTGAACGGTATTTCGGTTATAACCCGTCAGGATCGCGGAATACGTCTGAATAAATTGCTTGATCTATCATGCCGAAGATGTCATTTATACGGAAGGAGTATATGTGGTACTACGAACGTCTTTGTCACCATGGTCAATTTCCAGGGGTCAGCCATATTTCACCGATGACTTTTCCAGCTTCTATGCCGGCGAATATACGATGAAGTTCGTCCATGACGTTCCGGTCGTTCACTTTTGACAATATATGTGCATTTGATCGGATGCAGTCGCCGCACATGTTGGGTTGTGATTCCTGGGCGTCCCCGGCCAGTTGGTTCTCTTCACGCATCGACCGGGCATCGGAAATGGTCGTTTCCGGTTGCAAAAACGATTGCCAATGACATAAGAGGGATTCAGGGGTTGTGTGTCAGTCTACGAACCCCTGCAAGAGGAACAGGGGCCCTGTAAATTTGTACGAGGCTCCGGTCGTGGTCAAAACAGAACACCGTTCTCTTCGCTGAAGGTCTGTAGTGTAAGCGCCTCTGTACAAGGCGTCTATCGGACGAACAGCGTATTGGGGTTCATACGATTTCGTTTTGGAACATGATCTGATAAACTATGGAACTCCCGGTATTTGATCCATGAACAAAATTATCATTTCCCCATGAAACGTTTACATGTCGTCTTTGCACTTATACTCCTATTTCTGATGTTTTCATCACCGGACGTTCTGGTTGCGCAGTCCGGTTCGAGTTCCAGGAACATGGTGTATTTTATTGCCGATGGTCCCAGTCACGGGTATGGTGCACATGATCATCGGGCCGGAACCACACTGCTGGCTCGAAAACTGGAACGTAACCATCCCCGGCTTAAAACCAAGGTGTATAAAAACGGCTGGCCGGGTGGTGTGAAACCATTTGCACGTGCGGCGGCTGTGGTCATGTATTGCGACGGAGGATCGGGACATGTGGCCATGGGACACATGCAGGAGCTGGATCAACTCACGGAAATGGGGGTTGGTATCGTGAACTTGCATTATGCCGTGGAGATACCAAAAGGGAAGCCGGGGGATCAGTTTCTGAAAAGTGTCGGGGGGTATTTCGAGGCACATTATTCCGTGAACCCCCACTGGACGTTGTCCCCGCAGGAACTTCCGGATCACCCGATTACCAGGGGTGTTGAACCGTTTGAGATCCACGATGAGTGGTATTATCACATGCGGTTCCGGAAGAAAATGCAGAACGTAACACCGATCCTGTTTGATCTTCCCCCGAAAAACACCCTCCTCGGTCGTGGATGGAAACCGGGAAAGGACTCGACCTCCCACCATGGAAACCAACATGTTTACGAGGCCGTGGTGGAAAAAGAGCGCCCACAGGTGACTGCCTGGGCGTCACTGGGTCCGAACGGTCAGCGAGGGTTTGGATTTACGGGTGGACATTTTCATAAGAACTGGGCGCACGATCAGTTCCGGAAACTGGTTTTAAACGCGATTACCTGGGCAGCCCATGCAGAAATCCCCTCAGAGGGCCTCACGTCCGACACGCCGACGGTCGAAGAGCTGGAAATGAACCATGACGAAAACGGTTCTTTCAACAAAGAAAAGCTGCGCGGCCAGATCCGGAAGTGGAATGGTCAGAATTGATTTCGATCGCCTGTTACCCGGAATCATCGCACATGAAACATGACGTGTAGTCTTTGAACGAATTCGAATTGCCGTCACAACTTCAGGTGCAAAGATGCTCTCGGTCCGGGTTGATCCATAATTGCCCGCCGTGCGCCGTTCCGGCAGCGAATGTTCTGCCGCTTTCCAACCGGGATGCACTCAACAGAGTCCAGGCGAATTCCCCGGGACCACCCGGAATGACGAACGGTTGTCTTTCACTCCTCTGTTCAGAGGCCGGGCATTCCGGTGAGCCGTTTCTCAAAACCCATTTCGTGAATTCGGCATCGTGAATTTTCCGTCAGGATAAGTCAGGTCCCGTGGAGTGGGGGGATTAATCCTCCCCAAACGGATTGAAGTCCTTCAGTTTTTCGACGGATTCTTTTGATTTTTCAATCTGTTCCTCCATCTTTTCCGTATCACCGGAAGCGGCTGATTCAAGCGTGCTTTTCGTAATATTTTCGACTTCCTCTTTGACCTTTCCTTCCACTTCCCCCTTTAGTTCCTCCAGTTCGCCGTCGATGCGCTGGATGTGTTTCTCTGCTTCTTTGCGGCCCATTGCCTCAAGCCCCTTTCGCGCCACGGCGAGAAACTGAGCTTTCCAGTGAATGTTCGGGTTGTCAACGGGGCCGTCAATCAGGAAATCGAACGCGACCGGTTCCTGTTCGGCGTAGGCATTGATGCCCCGGATGATATAGGTGGAGGTATCCGGTTCCATGCCAAACAGTTGCTGGTCGTTTGATTTTTTCTGCAGGACGAGGTCCCGGAGCGAGAGCGATGTGGGTACGTCGATTATGTTCTGTTCAACGTGAGCTTTTAATCGCGTGGAAAGCGTTCCGTT
>CAYXQY010000206.1:0-6319 GCA_964466525.1 uncultured Planctomycetia bacterium | reverse complement strand
GAGAGGGGAGGATGCCCCAGTGTACTGGGCGCATCCCTTCCCTACTCTACTCTAATAAGACACATCAGACAGCGTCTATTCAGGTCGATCTAACTTCGTGATTCGGATGAAGAAAACAATTGTCAACGAGATTCACCGGCAGGAAGAAGAACGACCCGACCATCCGGCCATTATTCACCGGGAGGGATCGGCAGTCAGCTATGCTGAGCTGTGGGCTCGGATCAGGGACTGGGAGCGGACGTTTTCCTCGGCCGGCGTCGAGGAAGGGACCCTGTGCGGATTTATCTGCGAACAGGGGGTCACCTATATTGCGGCGTCGCTGGGGCTTCTGGCCGCAGGGGGGACCCTCGTGCCCGTTCCGGAAGAACATCGCAACAAGACGGGCTCGATCTATCTGCAGCAGCTCCCGCTGGATGTACTGATTGATCAGGAACGTTCGTTCAAACCTCGTTCCGTAAACGAGAAGAGCATGAATGAGCGTCCGTGGGACGATCTGGATATGCACCCGGCCTACCTGCGCTTCACCTCGGGTACAACCGGTGATCGAAAAGGCGTGCTTCTCGGGCATGAAACAATTCAGGAGCGCACGAGGGTTGCGAACCGTACCCTGCAGGTAACACCGGATGATCGCATTCTCTGGTTACTGTCCATGGACCACCACCTCGTGGTTTCGATTTACCTGTATCTGCGTAACGGAGCGACCCTTGTCCTGCCGGACCGTGTGCTGGCGGATCCGATCCTGTCCTTTGCCGAATCCTGCGGGACCACCATGCTGTATGCCACACCGTATCACTACCGCATGTTGTGTGGAACGGAGGAAAAACATGCCCTTCCGGACCTGCGCCTGGCCGTTTCGACGGCGGATGCGCTCCCGGAGGAGACGGCGCGTAGCTTCGACGAAATGTTCAATCAACCGGTATCCCAGGCGCTGGGTATTATCGAAGTGGGGTTGCCGGCCGTGAACCTGGATGCCCCGCGGGAGAAACCGGGGAGCGTCGGCCGGGTACGTCCCGAGTACGACGTGACATTGCTGGGCGACCGGGGCGAGCCGGTGCCGGAAGGCAAGGATCAACCCGGCGAGCTTCATTTTGACGGACCGGGATTGTTTGACGCGTATTTACATCCCTGGCGCGTTCGACAGGAGGTCTGCAATGCGCACGGGTTTCCCACCGGTGATCAGGCGAAAATTGATCAGGAGGGCCACCTGTTTCTGGTGGGTCGAAGGGCGAATCGGATTAATCGGGCCGGGAACAAATTTTTCTGCGAGGAGGTGGAGGAAGTGCTAAATCGGCATCCGTCGGTGCGTGCGAGCCGGGTCTATGGAACCACTCATCCTGAACTCGGCGAATTACCGCACGCGGAAGTGGTGCCCGAGCGGAAGGAGACGCCTCCTTCCGGTTCAGAACTGAAAGCACATTGTGAACGGTTCCTGACCACGTATAAGATTCCACGTTCATTTGAGATGGTCGAAGAACTTCCACGCACCCCCACGGGAAAGATCAAGCGTTCTTGAACGGAAGGCTACGGTGCCTTTCCGCCCGGAGCTGAACGTAGAGACGAACGAGAACGGAGAAAATAAACCGTTCCGCGGACGGTCAGGTGATGCCGCCGTCCACGGCGATGACCTCACCGGTCACATATGACGCACTGTCCGAAAGCAGGAACTCGACCACGGAAGCCACCTCATCCGGTTCCCCGACGCGGTTCATCGGGACCTGCTCCAGTTGTTCCTCCGGTACGTCCTCAATCATTTCCGTGTCAATAAAGCCCGGCGCGACACAGTTGACCGTGATATTCCTGGGGGCCAGCTCCTTTGCAAGCGATTTGACCGCACCGGTGAGGCCGGCCTTGGACGCGCTGTAGTTGACCTGCGATGGATGACCCATCAGGCCCGAAAGGGAGGACAGGGCAACGATGCGGCCGCCCTGACGGTTTTTCAGCATGGGCATCACAGCCGGATGCAGGACGTTGTAAAACCCGCCGAGGTTGACGTCCAGTACCCGGTCCCAGTCCGTGTCGTCCAGCAACGGAAACGGCGCGTCACGGCGAATGCCCGCGTTGAGAACAACGCCGTACAGTGGACCGTTCTGTTCGATCTCCTCCTCGATACATTCGGCGGCTTCCGGACGGTCGGACACGTCAAACGGCATTAATCGGGCGGAACCACCGAGTTCCTCAACCCGTTCCCGTGTCTGTTTCGCCGCTTCCTTCCGGGACCGATAGTTCAACAGAAGCTGGTGATCCGGGTCCGCCATGCGAAGAGCAATGGCACGTCCGATACCCCGGCTCGCTCCGGTGATCAGGATTCGCCTGCTCACGACCCGTCAAAATTTGAACGGAGCTCGTCGACCTGTGGCTTGCCGAGTTGATCTTTCGGGATCTGCTGCTGGAAAGACCATGCCTTCGGGAGACCGACGGAGGGAAAGTGATCGGACAGAACGTCCCGCAGGCGGGAGCGCAGCTTTTCCGCGTCGACGTCCGGCGTGTCGCTGTCGGAGTCGGACGGGCGGATAACCATTCCAATGGTCGTTCGGTCCGTGGTGGGATCGTCCGGTGGAAGGGGAACGGCAACGGCCTCCTCCACGTCCGGGTGCTGATTCAGCTGGTCCTCCATTTCCGGTAACGACACCCGTTCCCCCGCAATTTTCACCACGCGGTCCTCACGTCCGCCAAGAACAAAGGACCCATCGTGTGCTTCGGCGAGGTCGCCGGTGGGGAACCAGTCGTCCGATACACTCACGGCCGGGGAACGAACGAGTAATCGCCCGTCGTCGTCCAGCGACGTTTCAACGTTGTGAAACGTGTTCCAGGCTGTTTCACTCGATCGTCGCCATCCAATACCGCCGGTTTCGGTCGTGCCAAACACGTCCAGCGGGTATTCGCCGAGCTGTTCGTAAGCTGCTTCCGACACGTCTTCAGGAATCGTTCCCCCGCCGGATAGAATCATGTTCAGCCGGTCGTTTAGATCGTCAAATATCTCCGCCCGGACGAAGGACTTCAGGTGTGAGGGACTCGTGACCAGAACTGCTTTTTCCGCGCAGGATTCGATGGCTTCTTTCAGGTCATCGGGGTACAACAAAACGTCGGGGTGGAACGGATGGCCGCTGCAGAAGGGCCAGAGGAGACGAATTAACAGACCGTAAATGTGCTGCTGTGATACGGTACCAAAGAAAACCGGTCGATCAAGTAGGTCGCCCCATATTCGATCCTCCGCGTCCAGGTCCTGCTCAAGGTGGGTGATGGATTTTCCGATCAGTGAGCGGTCGCCGGTCGTTCCGGAAGTGAACAGTTCAATACAGGTACGTTCCGGATCGAGGTACGGAAACTCAATTTTTCCGGGTGCGTCGTCGTTTCCGAGGTGTTCATCAATGCGTACGTGTTCGCCGGTATCGATTTCCGGAATGTGTTCAATGGATGTATCCGTTATAGCAGCGCCGGCGGTTTCCGCGCAGGTTTTCAGGATGCCTTTCTTCGGTTTGGGCGGCAGTATCGCCGTCGATT
The DNA here is from genome assembly GCA_964466525.1 of uncultured Planctomycetia bacterium. Classification (GTDB taxonomy): domain Bacteria; phylum Planctomycetota; class MHYJ01; order CAYXQY01; family CAYXQY01; genus CAYXQY01. The sequence continues at coordinate 2,818 of CAYXQY010000206.1, read as the reverse complement.
CGGTGGTCAGGAGGGCAAATAGTGACGTGAGAAACCGGTAGCAATCCGAGCTGTACAGGATCCATCGGTCGGCGTCCCGTCGACTGATTTCCTGCACGAGTGCGTCGATGTCCCCGGTAAAGTCGGTCCAGGTTTTCGTCTCGTCCGACGTGATTGCTACGGGATGCTCCGGGGGGCGACCGTGTTTCAGAACGGTTCGAAGCGGCATGAATTCATTGCTCATGGGCGATTGACGTACAGACCATCGGTGATAGAAGCAGGATGAGAAGAATGCCTGGAAATACAATAATTCCAATGGAATGTATCACAGCCGCCTGACTAAAAGCAAGACATCCAAACGAGAGAACGGTGGTGAAGGCGGAGAGAAAAAGGGCCATCATCGTGGGCCGGATGGATTTCCCGTGTCGGGATTCCTCGACGAGGAAGATGGTATAGTCGATTCCCATTCCCAGAATAATCAGAACCGCAAGCACATGCATGAGTTGAAACGACACACCCCACAGACTCAGGGTGGCGATAACGAGCAGGCTGCCGACGGAGGACGGGAGGAACATCAGCAGGCCAGTCGTCAGGCCATACCGCAGCAGGAGAAAGAGCAAAATAAGAACGTACGCCACGGTGGCGAGCCGGATTGATCGGACCCGGTATTCTCGCATAACACGAGTAAAGGCACGTTTCCGGTTCCGATAGTGGGCGAATGACATGGATTGAAAGGTGCGTTCGACACGGGACTCATCGCGTAGCCGCTTGAGAATAATCAGTGACGAGCAACGACCGTTCGAGCACCCCAGCCACAGCTGCCGCATGCCGAAGGACGCCGGATGGTTCAGCCACTCCGGAACGGTCAGGTACGATTCGGAATCGGACGCGTCACGAATTGCCGTCGGAACCCGCTTCGCGATCTCCGACCTGTACCCCACGTTCAGGAGCATTTTTTCTAACCTGGATTGTTCGGATAGCAGTGTATTCCGAAGCAGCCTGACGTCTTCCTTCTGACGTTCGAAGCTGGGGAGAAACTGTCCGACACCCCAGTAACCCCCCAGCGCGCCTTCCGATTTCAGGCGGTCCAGGCGCTGGTGTACGGCTTGCTGGTGCCGGAGAAGTTCCTGTTTCGTTGCTCCTTCGACGAGGATGTATCGTCCGGTATTTTTGATCCCGGATGCCTCCCGGATGTACCGATCGTTTTCCAGCAGGTCCTCCGGGATCTGAGCGAGTGTTTCGATGTCGTCGTTGAACTGGAGATGGTAGAAGCCGGCAAGAAGGACCGCTCCTACCCCCAGTGCAACGGCCGTGAGCAGGACGGGGGAGACGGCACCACGGCCAATGGCGGACCAGCCGGCAAGCAGTTGATCCACGGGATACATAATGAAGGATGAGGTGTGATTTTCGTTCCGTCCGTAGGTTGGTGCGGGAATGGTCCAGCGAAATAGAACGGGAAACCAGGCGACCACGGTCAGATAGGCCCCGGCAAGTCCAACACAGGTAAAAAAGGAGATCTGTCTTAGCGCCGGAAGCGGGGTGAACGCAAGACTGGCAAACGCGATGACGGACGTAATCAGGCCAAATGTGATGCCCGGAAAAATTTGTCGTAACCCCTTTACGGGGGTCCATTCGGCCGGGCCGTACGCATGGTTACAGAAATAATGAAACGCGTAGTCGACGCTGATCCCGATCAGTGTGGCGCCGAATGCGAGTGTGACCATGTGAAGGTCGAACAGCAGGGAACTGATGGAAAAGGCACAGAGCAAACCGGCGGAAACGGTTACAACGAGCAACAGCAGGTGCCTGAGGGTTCGGAAGGCAACAAATACCAGGAGAACGACCCCCACCAGGGAGGTGAAACCGATAAACGAGGCGTCGTTCTTCATGCGATTGCGGGAGACTTTTGCGAGCCGAACCAGCCCCGTCCAGCGAACCCTGATCCGTTCGCTTTCTTCTTTGACGGAAACCCGACAACGATCGATTAGCGTTTTGACCGAGCGCTGAACGGGCGGCTCCAGCGGGTCTCCGGCGAGCCGACCGATGACCAGCTTTTTCGTTCCGCTTGCCGAACGACCCTGCCGTGTGCTGTCGTTTGAATTCAGGTCGGACCAGTGACGGACGAGAGCGGGAAACAGCAGAAGCGGATCCTTCTTCAGCTGCTTCGAGGAGAGGGGCATGGTCTGGCGGTGGAGTCCCCGCCGGATGTTCTCTTCTAATTTGTCGAACGGCTGATCACTTTTGAGCATGGACCGAACGGAAGGAGCCAGTATTCGGTACCTGTGCGGAAAATACAGGTCAAAAAATGCCCGGCCGCCACCCAGGTTGACCCCTCGAACCGCTTTGAATACGTCTGAACCGTGAAGAAGGGACCGAACCCGTTCCCGTGCCTTTTTCATCTGCTCAGCGGAAGGGGGGGTAGCTGAAGAATCCGGCTCCAAAAGAAGCAGTACGGTCTTTCCCATCGTTCCTTCAAAGGCACTTCGGCTGGTTTCGAAAACCGGGTCCTGTTCGGAGGCCGGCATCAACTCGAGGATGTTCGTCTGAAGCCGAACTCCCGAACGGAGCTGCGTGAGAAAAAGGATGAGAAGGGCTACGATCACCACGGTCCATCCGATGGCCGCTGCCGTCTCAAACCGGGACTCGAAACAGTTTCTCATGAAACCCGTCGGAATTTGCAGGTGAATTGATCGGGTATAGGAGGCTGCTGAAAAGCTCCCGCTTCGTCAGTAGAATGCAATTTTGACCTCCGTAGTGCGCGGATTCACAGTCGTTGCCGAAAGTGCATCGGCGAGAAGACGCAATCGCCCAGAGATTTCAATTACATTCTATCTCCTTT
>CAYXQY010000205.1:0-6458 GCA_964466525.1 uncultured Planctomycetia bacterium | reverse complement strand
AACGTCTCCGTGGTCCGACCGTTTACGATCTTTGGCCCCCGATCCCGACCGAACACCTTCCTGTATCAGTGCGCCGAACGCATCGAAAACGGAGAACCGGTTCCCGCATACGAATCGAGGAACGTTCTTCGTGATTTTACGTATGTGTCCGATGCGGTCGAAGGCCTGTCCAGGGCCCTGTTCTGGAATGAACCCTGGAGCGTGTTTAATCTCGGTAGCGGACACGGAGTTACGGTCGATAAGCTCGTCGAGGAACTCGCGACGGCTCTGGATACCGTAGCCGAGCGTAACACTCGCTCGTTTCCGGAAGGAGAGGTCCCTCAACGGATTGCCGACATGGACTATACAGAACAGGAACTCGGATTTGAGCCGGAGGTGGAGTTCGAGAACGGCATCCGGCGGTTCGTGGACTGGTTCGAAAACCGGGAATTGCTCTGAAAGCTGACGCTCGACCTGTCCTGCTAACGATCAATCAATTTAACAGCGTGCTGAAGAAATAGCGATGGACGTACTGGACGCTATTGTTCTTGCTCTTATCCAGGTATTCACCGAGTTCCTCCCGGTGTCCAGTTCCGGTCACCTGGTGATAGCGAAGCAGCTGCTGGGGACTCAAAATCCCGGAATGTCGTTTACTGTGCTGGTTCATTTTGGAACGCTTATAGCAATCATCGTATACTTTCTCCCCCAGATCCTGACCCTTCTTAACACGGCGCAAAAGGAGATGGAAGCGGAGGTATATGGACCGAGCTCACAGTTGATTGTCACGGTTATGCTTGCGAACGTGCCGGCTATTATTGCTGGTTTTGTTCTGAGGAAGGAGGTCGAACACCTGTTTACGGATGCAACAACGGCCAGTCTCATGTTCCTCGTGACCGCCTTTGTGTTGTTCCTCACCCGATTTACCGAGGCGGACGACGGATATGATCTGTATCGGATCCCGCTCGCGTATGGAATGATCATCGGGGTTGCGCAGGCATTGGCGATTATGCCCGGCATTTCCCGTTCGGGCATGACCATAAGTTTTGCGCTGTTTCTCCTGATACAACACGAAGACGCGGCCACGTTTTCCTTTCTTCTGTCAATCCCCGCTATAACCGGTGCGGCTCTCCTGAAACTGAACCATCTGAATCAGCTGGAGACCCTGGTTTCCACGCCCTATCTCATGGGGTTCTTCGTGTCCTGTATCGGCGGCCTCATCGCTCTTTCCCTGTTGATGTACGCCGTCCGAAACAAACATTTTCACCTTTTCTCGTACTACCTCCTTGCTGCAGGACTCGGGGGAATCGTTTTCTTCTCGCAGGGAATCTGGTAGATAAGCCTATTTCATGATCCAGTCTATCCGTCGGGTGATCCCGACCATTGCCGGATTGAACCGCCTACAGGAGGGCAACTGCCTGTTCCCGATGGTTGCCCGAAACCTCAATGATTGAATTTTACCCATTCGTTTCACCGATAACGATTATGCGGGGTCTTCCGTCGGTCAGGATATAACCTGTTGGAAAAGCAGGTGAAGACCATTCCGGCTGGACCGGATCCTTTGAATCCGAAAAGTACGAACATCGAAAGTCCGAAGTGCATACGTTGTCGTACCTGCAGTTAAATCACTCGCCTGTCGTCGTTGATGAAATGAATTCACCCGAGGTTTGATTGAAATGGCGGAGAAACAAACCGTGACCCAGAATAACAACAGTACCTCAGGACGTATCGGCCAGCTTCGCGACCTGGTGGGGATCATGATTGTACTTGCGTCGTTATTCGTTTTCCTGAGTTTGATTTTTCATCGAGCACCGGATTACTCGATGCAGTCTCCTCAGGCAACGAACAAAACGGGGGAAATCGGTGCCATGGTGGCACAGGAACTGCTGTTTTCGCTGGGATACGGGGCATATCTGTTTGCGGGCATCACCCTGTTTTTCGGCTCGATGATCTTTCTGCGTATACAGGGTACGTCCCTGTTTCAAAAGATTACGTCCGCCTGTTTGTTTCTGGTAGCCAGCCTCGTTCTTGGCGCCCTGGTTACGCCGGAAAATTTCAGGTCCCACCTCATGATCGGGTTCGGCGGGAGCTATGGTCGGTTCATCCTGGATCAGATGGTTCCGTACGTCGGACGGTTGGGCGCGTACATGGGCGTCGGCCTTGCGTATATCTCCACGCTGTTTCTCGGATCCAGGCTCAGGGTATATCCGTTTGTGACGACGGTTTTGAAATACGTACGACAGGAGGCTGCCGACGTAAAACCCGAGATGAGTTCCCCCGCCGACATCGGTGAAAAAATGATTCGCTGGGGGGTGACCCTGATTTTCCTCCCTATACGGGGGGTGCGATTCATCGCCGGCCTCTGTCGGAATGCGGTGCAGGCGGGGATTCTCAAAACCCAGTCCGGCATGAACGACATGATGGAAAAACGACGGGAGGTCTATGAACAACTCCTCAAAGATCGCGAGAACGTCAAGGAGAAGCGGAAGCAGCAGCGACGGGAACGGGACCTGGGCCATACCCCTGCGCCACCGGACGGGGCTGTTGGTGATAACGCGGCATCTGAACCCAGTCAGAACTCGATCCCGACCTCCGGAGAGACGGAAAAACAGTCGGAATCCCCTCTGTCAGGGGAGGCGGCCACCGCGCAAAAAACGGTGGAAGAACCGTCGACGGTCCCCACTCCCTCCGGAGAAACCGGTCCTGAACCAGTGGAGGAAGCGGATCAAAACGCACCGGCGAACCAGCCGTCCAATCCCACAACCTCTACCGACAAACCTTCTCCCGAGACAGGTGATGAAACGAACGGGGCCTCCGGGGACTCCGAAGGACGATCCATTCTCGCTCCGGAGGTCGAACAGGATTACGAACTCCCGCCCCTGTCGCTCCTGACACAACCCGAAACCGGTGTAAACCAGATGGATCGCACGCAAATTAAGAAGAAAAAAGAGGTCATTCAGGAAACGCTGGACAACTTTAACATCGACGGAAAGGTGGTAAACAGCAGCACCGGCCCCGTGATTACCATGTATGAAATTGAGCTTGCCCCGGGGGTGCAGGTCTCGAAACTGACCCGGTGTTCGGATGACCTCGCTATCTCGCTGAAAGCGCCCAGCGTACGAATCGTGTACCCGATTCCCGGAAAATCGACGGTAGGCATCGAGGTGCCGAAAGGGGATCGTGGCCTCGTACGGGTTCGGGAATTGTGGGAAAACGTGGGAAACAAGGCGACGGACTATCGCATTCCTCTACTTCTGGGACGCAGTGCCGAAGGGGACCCTGTGCATATCGACCTGGCGGACATGCCCCACCTCCTGGTTGCCGGAACAACCGGTTCCGGAAAGTCCGTTTGCCTGAAAAACATCATCGTGGGCCAGCTACTATGTCGAACGCCCCGGGAACTGAAACTGTTGATGGTGGACCCGAAACGGGTGGAACTGACCCGGTTTGAAGGCATTCCACACCTGATCAGCCCGATCATCAAGAACATGAGAAAGGTGACGGAAGCTTTCGAGTGGCTCGTGGATTATATGGAAGAGCGATACAAGCTACTGCAGTTGACGGGGTGCACCGACCTCGACGAGTTCAACGCACTAAGCGAGCAAGAAGCCAAATCCCGGCTGAAACAAAAGGGCAAGGACCCGGAGTTGTATCCCGGGTATCAGCCGCGTATCCTCGCCCTGGTTGATGAGCTCGGGGACCTGATGAGTGTCTCTTCAAAAGAGGTGGAAACGACGGTCACCCGAATCGCCCAGAAGGCACGGGCGGTCGGAATCCATATGATTCTTTCCACACAGCGCCCCTCCTCGGAAGTCATCACGGGCTTGATCAAATCCAACCTGCCCGCACGAATTTCCTTTAAGGTCATGTCCGGCAGCAATTCCCGTATTATCATCGATCAGAATGGAGCGGAGGACCTGATCGGTGACGGTGACATGTTACTCTCCCTGCCCGACCGGGAACAACCGATCCGTGCACAGGGAGCCCTGATCGAGGAGGACGAAATCCAGCGGGTCTGTTCCTACTGGAAGGACGAAGCCGGCAAGTTACGAAATGAATCCCTTCCGGATATTCCGAAAGTGGAAGAGGGAATGTCCGCAAAGGAACGAGAAATGAAGGACAACCTCGATGAACGTCAGAAGGAAAACGAAGAACAACCGGACGACACAACCGAAGACGAAAAAGGAACGAGCCAGGTGGACGAGAAGTTCGAGGACGCCGTGGACGTTGTGGTAGCGGCGGATCGCGGGTCCGTCTCCCTGATTCAGCGGAAGCTTCAGATCGGGTACACACGTGCCTCCCGGATCATGGAACAGATGGCCGAAGAAGGACTTGTGGGACCCCATCGCGGCAACAAGCCCCGCGAGGTCCTCATTGACGAAGACGAGTGGCGGAAACTAAAACAGGACGGGCAGATGCTCTGACGAGATCACCAACCCCTCCCGACGGCCGGTCGTCTTTCCGCTCCCGGCCAGCGGTCCGGTCTCACGTTTTCTCACGCGACGAACAACCGGCCCCTTCCCTCAAACCTTCCCACCCCTCGTGTAGGTTGCGATCGATCGTGCCGACGAAGCGGTGGTTTGCTCAGTACCCACTCGGACCCTTCCCGTGTCGACCCACATGCCGATCCTTCAACCCACGATTCGGTTTTCATCCGACCAGTAAGCATACTGAAGCTCCACAAAAAGCAATGTCCTCCTTCGTCATTTCTCGTGCGCACCTCAAAGAAATCCGAATAATTCCCGCCTGAACCGGGTCATTGTGTGAAGAAACCTTACATGAAATACCTCAAGCTGTTTGACGGGCCGGTTCGAACCTGTTATAGTCATGTCTGATTTGAGTTCTCGACTGTTCTTGTTCATCTATTGAAGTGAGGTTCCGATGTTTGATGTCAACACTGCAGACGAGGTAAAAGATATCGTGCAGAAACGCGATATCAAGTACCTTCAGTTCTGGTTTACGGACGTTCTCGGGTTCCTGAAGGGGTTCACCATTACCCCGGGGGAACTGGATGAGGCTTTTGAAGAAGGGATGGGGTTTGACGGCTCCTCCATCAAGGGATTTACGCGGATTGACGAAAGTGATATGACCGCACATCCCGACCCATCCACCTTCAAAATCCTGCCGGACGTCCTGAGTGAAGACCGGACGGCCGTGATGTTCTGTGACATTAAAGAGCCGGACGGCACACCGTACGAAGGGGACCCACGATACGTCCTGAAACAGGCCCTCTCCAAAGCGGAGGACATGGGTTTCAGCGACTACTTCGTCGGGCCCGAGCTGGAGTACTTTTACTTCAAGAACGAGCGCGAACCCATCGGACTGGACTACGGCGGATATTTCGATTTCATTCCCCGTGACGAGGCACAGCACCTGCGACGGCAGACCATTAACTGCCTGGAGGAGCTGAACATCACGGTCGAATACGCCCACCACGAAGTGGCTCCCTCTCAGCACGAGATCGACCTACGCTACAAGAAAGGGCTTGAAATGGCCGACACGGTCATGACCTATCGGTACGTGGTCAAAGAGATCGCACACCTGAATGACGTGTACGCCACGTTTATGCCCAAACCGATCGAAGGGGAGAACGGATCCGGCATGCACACCCATATGTCCCTTTTCAACGACGGGGACAACGCGTTCTTCGAGAAAGAAGGCAAGTACCACCTTTCCGACGAAGGACGACAGTACATTGCCGGAATCCTTGAACACGCGGACGAGCTGACCGCTGTTACCAACCAGTGGGTCAATTCGTACAAGCGCCTCTGTCCCGGATATGAGGCACCGGTATACATCACCTGGGCCCGACGTAATCGGAGCGACATGGTACGGGTGCCGCAGTACTCGCCCGGGAAAGAGCAGTCGACACGGATGGAATTCCGAAGTCCGGATCCGGCCTGTAATCCCTATTTCGCCTTTGCCTCGATGCTACGAGCCGGCCTTGCCGGAATCGAGAACGGGTACGAGCTGGAGCCGCCGGTCGAGGAAAACGCGTACGAGATGTCGGACGCGGAACTGGCCGAGCGGGACATCGGAATCCTTCCGGAAAGCCTCAACGAGGCAATTAAGGCCCTGGAGGACAGTGAGCTCATGCTCGACGCCCTGGGCGAACACTCGAAAACCCAGTTCCTGAATAACAAAAAACAGGAATGGGAGAAGTTCCGTACAAACGTGACCCAGTTTGAACTGGAGGAGTACCTCCCGATCCTGTAACCGGTCGACCGGTTTTCCATTTCTTCCCGAACAAACAGGGCTGGAAGAACTGTATGAACACTCGTCAGTAATTACCGGGAACTGTCCCCTCCGGGCAGTTCCCGGTTTTTTTATAGATAGAGTAGAGTAGGGAAGGGATGCGCCCAGTACACTGGGGCATCCTCCCCTCTCGTCAAACTCAGCATGCGGTTCTACCGCACTGAGCTTTCCTCTGACTTCACAGGAAAGCCCACACAGAATCGGCTTTCAATTTCTTGTACCAATGA
>CAYXQY010000204.1:0-6509 GCA_964466525.1 uncultured Planctomycetia bacterium | reverse complement strand
CCGGATCCCTCCGATACCGACATCAATCCGATTTAACTGGATGGGGCCCGTCCAAGATTTGTTTAGAACGCCCGCCGGTTTTTGAACGTGTCTCAAAAAAAAGAGCAAACGACCCTCGGAAAACAGCTCGGATTGGCTCACTGGATGGACCCGGATAAGGAAGATGCACGGGCCGCGTGAGGTTGTTGCGGAACCGTTCGATGTCCGTATATTTTACGAATCCATGAAAGAAATCCTCGTACGAACATAAGCCCACCTGATTTTCTCGGTCAGCAAAGGAATCAGGAAGCATAGCTTCTGGCCGGGCGGTCGAGGAGATGGAATCCGGGACCGACGGGTTGCAGTCGAGCATTCGTACCTTCAGGCGTCCCCTGATGTCCATTCCGACCGGATCATAGCCGGAGGCAGATACTGCTATCTGGAGTTAGTGGTCAAAATCCGTGGCCTACTGGGCACGTAAGCATCCATGCTTTCGTTTCAAATAAATAATCTATCCTTTCCCACGGATTTTTGACCACCAACGATATGAACCGTTTCTCACTCGTCCCAATGAACCGGGTTCAAATGGATCAGTCCTGTTTTGACAACTTTTTCACCGTATTGCCTTTCCCGTTGTCGGTTACTTCGCCGTTGGTCACAATCCGGCAATTTTTCGATTCTTCAGTGAGTGTGATCGGCAGTCCTGTTTCGTTCCGGACGACGTGATCCGTTCCATGTATCTGAACCGGATAACGGCGATTTTTATTGGCCATTCTTCCGGGGTCCAACCCGTTTCCCGCTTTCAGGTGGATTTTATGCCCTTTCCCCTGGACCAAACCGTATCTGTTTTTGTTGGGTCTGAACTTCGAAACATCCGAAGCCGGGACAAGACGTAATTCCAGTTCCCGATTGGTCCCGCCCCAGAGTCTGAAGAGTTGACGACAGGTCAAGTCCGCTTCGACATTAACAATCCTTACATCTTCCACGCTACCTCGTATACCGAAAAGAGCCCCACCAAGGCGGGTAAATTTGGTATTTGAAACGAATAATTGGTCGTAATCCCCTCTGAACACGGCACTTCTGACTTCTTTGATGGTACCGCCTAAAATCTTGAGCGTTTTCCCGCCGCCATACGACCTGAAGGCGTCTTCGCTGAGCGGGTAAATTTTGCCTGACTCCAGTTCGTTCTTGATGATGTTTACGTCTTCCTCCGGCAGGCTGTTCATATCTTCGTAAAATCCTCCCGCAGTTTCCTGCAAAATATCGTCACTCAACCGTACTTCCCCTTCAATGTGGGGGTCAATCCATGTATGGGACGCATCTTCCCCGAGAGATAGAGCGTGGCCCATGGACCGCTGGTAAATTTCCCAGTCGATGAACACGTTGTTTCGCCCGGACGCACCAACAGCCCCCCGTTTGTTCTTATCCACACCGTCGAACATCAGGGCGTGCCCGTAACCGTATGGATAAGCACCTCTGGAGATGACTCGTATCCCTTTGAGCAAATTATTGTTTCCGCTCTGCGTGAGCGTCTGTCCCCAGTTGTAATCGTTCTTCCTCATTACGGGGTAGTTTCCGACCATCGTGATATGTAATCCCTGCAAAATAAGATTGTTACCGGCAATGATTAACTCCTGGGTGAAGGCACGGGTGTGATTCAGGTAGGTATCGATCCGTATTTCCACTCCTCGTAGATCATAAAAACTGTGTTCCCCGTCAAAAAGCAGAAGCGCTTCGCCTTGTTCCCACAGTTCGTCAATGTTGTCGACGCCGATTTCATACATTCCCGGTTCCATCCTCACGTGTACACGGTCTTTTCCAGCATATTCGAAGAGCTTTTTGAGCGTGGAAATCTCGGTAACCTCCTCCGGATAGTCACTTACTTCCCGGTGATGTTTCTGAATAAGATGCTCTCGGTAAGCGTCGATCCGCTCACGGGTCTCCGGGGTGGAGTCCACCGAAGTTCCCGGTTCACCTGATTGTGCGGATACTGTACCTGCCACAATGCCAGAAAGAACCAGGACGAAAAGCAGATTTACCACACGATGTTGAGTACCGCATCCGATGAATGGACGACCTGTATCTGTTGGTGTTTCGTCGTTCAAGTCGGGACCTCATACCATGGTTTCCGTTACGGGCGATTCCCTCCGGCGAGTTTTACGCCGAGAATTTTCGGGAAAGATCAAACGAGATGTAATGTATTACCTGCAACACCATCGAATGAAACTATAACCATTTGAACACCCGATAAAAACAGGGCATGGAGAAATGCACCGGCGAACAACTTGAAGGTCCCACTGAAGGTGCAGCACATTGAGATGATCCACCGCCCGGAGGAGATGATTGACCGAAAGCAATCACGGATCAATCGGTTCAGGGTACGTGTCGACGATAAGGAAACACACGTTGCTAAATTGAAAAAGCCAAACAGGATTAACCCACAAAAACGGGACGACCGCTGAAACCTTTCCGCTCCGTCCGTCTACTTCGACGAAGCGAGTTATGCCAGATCCTCCTATCAACTCTGCTCGTCGATGCACGGACGGAATCGGCTGTGACGGACTCCGGGATCTTCAAAGCAACTCGATACACGGACGTTGCGAGGGTGTTCAGCAGTCTCCTGACGCCAACGCGGAAAAGCGTTATTTTCCATTAGAATCTGTTCATGTTGACTTTGTCTTCTCAAGGTGCTTAATTATGACTCAAAAACGGATGCTATGAAGGAGCCACTTTTTTTGGACGAGGTCTACTATTCCTTCCAGCGAGGAGCTGATTGACCGTCTCTGGTGGAACCGGGACCCTTCGGAGCTTGATCCCGTCGAGCGATGGTTCTGGTACCTGATTCTGCCGGTGGGGTTGCTGTACGGTTTTATTGCCCAGCTCCGGCACATGCTGTACGACCTTGATCTCCTGACCGGTCGTCATGCCGGGGTGCCCACGATATCGGTGGGGAACCTGACTGTTGGGGGTACGGGGAAGACCCCGTTTGTCGAGGGCCTTGCCCGTTCGGAGGGTGAACGGGGCATCCGGGTCGCGATTCTCTCGCGGGGATACGGAAGCAGCAATGGGTACGCGGACGACGAACAGCTTTCGTCAAAGGTACCATCAACAGTACGTCGGTGGACGAATCCGGACCGAATCGATGCGGCGAGGGAGGCGATCCGATCGTTCCATCCGGATCTTCTTCTCATGGACGATGGGTTTCAGCATCGACAGATGGCGAGAGACCTGGACATCGTACTCGTTGATGGCCTTCGGCGGTTCGGAAACGGATACCCGCTTCCCGCCGGGCCGCTCCGGGAACCGGTTGCGCAGATCCGCCGTGCGGACGTCGTGGTGATTACCCGTACGAACCGAATTTCGACGGATGAACTTCGGAACGTACGCCGGAATCTAAAGCGGTATCTTCCTCCGGATGTTTCGTTCCTGTATGCCGAACACCGGCCCGTACGCATCGTGGAGCATGCCTCCGGGGAAGGGGTGGAAACAGCGGTTCTGAACAACGAGCCGTTCCTGGCGTTCTGCGGGATCGGCACCCCGGAATCGTTCGAACGGACCCTTCGAGATGACCTGCGGCTTGATCCCGTGGATCTTGTAACGTATCCGGATCATTATCGGTATACTGACAGCGACCGGCAGGAGCTCCTGGAACGTGCGAGGGAAGAAGGGGCGAACTGTCTTGTCACCACCCGTAAGGACGCGGTGAAATGGCCGAAATCCATGACGGTTCCCCTGTATTTTGTCGAAGTGGAACTTCGTGTTACGAAGGGACGGGCACTCCTTGACCGAGCCCTGAAGCAGGTCCTTTCCCCGGATCCGGATGAGATCGAGGGCGACTGAACACATTCTCGAAACGGTGGCGGTACTGAAGCAGGCGGTTACGAGGTGATACACCGATTCATCGTGAAGGGGAACTGGTCACCGTCATGCGGTCGTCTACGGAGGACGAGGGCGTGAGCTATTTCAGTTTGACCCGAAATTTTCCTTTGCTTTTGTCCCGGTCGCCGGATTTCAACTCGTCGATTGTGTCGCGGATTTCCGCCGCTCGTTCGAAGTCCATGTCCTCCGCCGCCTCGTACATTTCCTGTTCCAGCCGTCCGAGAATTTCCTCCATTTCCGCGTTTTCCTCGTCCAGGCCGGCCATTTTTCCCGCGAGGTCGGTGGCCTCCAGGATCTGTTCGATGCCGGGTTTAATCTCCTTTTCGATGGTTGTCGGTTGGATGTCGTGTTTTTCGTTGTAGGCGATCTGTTTCCGGCGGCGGCGTTCCGTTTCGTCGATGGCCCGTTGCATGGATCCCGTGATTTCGTCGGCATACAGAATCACTGAACCTTTTTCGTTTCGCGCAACCCGACCGACGGTCTGAATGAGGCTTGTTTCCGAGCGCAGGAACCCCTCCCGGTCCGCGTCGAGTATGGCGACCAGGGTGACTTCCGGTAAATCGAGCCCTTCCCGTAGCAGGTTCACGCCGACGATTACGTCATATTCCCCCTCGCGCAATTCGTTCAGGATCTGCACACGTTCGATGGTTTTGATCTCGTCGTGGAGGTATTTGGCGCGGATGCCCTCTTCCTGGAGGTATTCGCTTAGGTCTTCCGCCATCCGTTTGGTCAGCGTGGTCACGAGGGCGCCTTCGTTCTTTTCCGCGCGGTCTTCCAGTTCGCCGAACAGGTCCTGCACCTGTCCTTCGGCGGGGCGTACTTCGATTTCCGGGTCCACAAGCCCCGTCGGTCGAATAATCTGTTCCACGACGTCCCCGTTGCATTTTTTAATTTCGTAGTCTCCCGGCGTGGCGGACATGTACATGACCTGATTCTGAAGCTCCTCCCACTCCTCGAATTTCAATGGGCGGTTGTCCAGGGCGGACGGGAGTCGGAAGCCATGTTCGACAAGCGTTTCTTTTCGACTCCGGTCCCCTTCGTACATGCCCCCGACCTGCGGGATGGTCATGTGGGATTCGTCGACAATCGTGACGTAGTCGTCCGGGAAGTAATCCAGCAGACAGTACGGCCGTTCGCCCTTTTCACGTCCGCTCAGGTGACGGGCGTAATTTTCAATGCCCTGACAGAACCCGACTTCTTCGAGCATCTCAAGGTCGTATTCCGTCCGTGCTTCCAGTCGCTGAGCTTCCAGCAGTTTGTCCTGTTTCCGCAGTTCTTTCAGTCGGTCTTTCAGTTCCTTCCGGATGTTCCGGATGGCCCGTTCCAGTTTCTTTTCCGGCGTGACGAAATGGAGTGCGGGGAAGATCGTGATGCGATCCATGTGTTCGATGATTTCTTCCGACACGGGGTCGATGCGGTAAATTTTTTCGATGTCCGTGTCGAACATTTCGACTTTGATGGCCGTGGTTTCATAGGAGGGGAAGATTTCAATCACGTCGCCCCGTGCCCGAAAGGTACCCCGGTCAAAATCGTACTCGTTGCGCTCGTACTGCAGGTCGACCAGCCGTTCGATGATGTCGCGACGTTCCCGCTGTTCGGTTACGTCCAGGGTCAACGTCATGCGGTTGTAATCCTCCGGCGAACCGAGCCCGTAAATGCAGGAGACGCTGGCGACGATCAGCACGTCGTCCCGGGACATGAGGGAGCTTGTGGCTTTCAGTCGAAGCCGATCGATGTTTTCGTTGATGCCCGCGTCCTTTTCGATGTAGATATCCCGCTGCGGAATATACGCTTCCGGCTGATAGTAGTCGTAATAAGACACGAAGTACTCGACTGCGTTGTCGGGAAAGAACTCCCTGAATTCGGAATAGAGCTGAGCGGCGAGTGTTTTGTTATGGGAGATGACGAGGACCGGGCGGTTGATGCGCTCTATGACGTTGGCCATCGTGAACGTTTTGCCGGAACCGGTGACGCCCAGAAGGGTCTGGTGATCCTCTCCTTCTTCCAGGCCGTTGACCAGCTGATTGATCGCCTTTGGCTGGTCGCCCGCCGGCTCCATATCGGAGGCCAGTTGAAAGTCAGGCATATGGACGTCCCCGTTTCGGTGTAAAATGGTGCGCACAGACCGCGACTGTATGAAGAGTACTATTATATCCAAGAATCGAAGGTGTGGCAATGAGCGACGTTTGTACTCCGCATGTGAGCGTCGATCGGTTGCTCGACGGTGTCCATTCGTACACGTCCAGATGACGGATCATAACACGTTCAATGGGATCCTGTTCTTCAGCGGAGATGTCCGTTTAGAGGTGAGGGATCGATAGTGCAGTGAGGCCCATGAGCCCATGGCGCGATAGCCGCACGCTGACCGATGCCCACGTACATAGACCCTCTCCGAAAAGGGGGGCGCGTACTCAGCGTCCGATTTTTGGTGCATAACAAGGCATTTTGAGGAGGCAATGCCGAAAAAGTGCATTGTCGACGAGAAATAACACAGGTATGCGGCAAAAACCGGACGTTTTCTGCGAAAATGAGTCTCACCGAGCGCTCTGCTGCGTCCAAAATATAAAAAAAGCAACACCAAGTTGCTTTTTTGAATTATCAATGACTACGTCTTCCTCAAAATCCCGCTCAATATAGGGTTTCTTTCGGTC
>CAYXQY010000203.1:0-6513 GCA_964466525.1 uncultured Planctomycetia bacterium | reverse complement strand
CCGACTGCTCTACCAATTGAGCTACCGAGGAATGAAGGACTGATGAGCTCCCGACGATCTGCGTTTCGTGGAACTCAGTTCGTGTTCAAATTATACGAAAGGTATTATTTTCAGTCAACCGTATCGTCGAACCGAGTCTTTTGGTCGGGGGCCCAGGGCGGTCATTCTCGATTTCCGGTACAGCAGTTTCTGCACACAGCGATAACGCCGTGTTACGTTCGATGTTCAAGTTCTTCGAAAAGTCGGTCCCGCACGACCTCGTAATCCGCCGGGCATTCGACGGGTTCGTTGATGTATTGCGGATCGACATCATCGATGTTATCCCGGTGGTAATTAATTTTGAAGTCCACGAACTTCAGGCCAGTTGCCGTGGATATGACGATGACCCGGTCATCGGACGAGATCACGTTTTGATTAACAAGTTTGATCAGGGCAGCAAGCGCCACGCCCGTGTGAGGGCACGAAAACAGGCCGGATCGGTCCGCGCGGTGAGCCGCGTTGGCGAGCTCGTCCTCCGACGCCTGTTCGACGATTCCGTCGAACTCCTTCAACACGTTGATTGCTTTCTTTCGGCTCACCGGATCGCCGATCTGAATGGCGGATGCCTGCGTTTCCCGGGCCTTGACCGGTTCGAATGATTCGAAGTTATTTTTGTAACTTTCGTAAAGTGGATTGGCCTGTTCCGCCTGGGCACAGACAATGCGGGGTTTCCAGTCGATCAATCCCGTGTCGTACATTTCGCGAAATCCTTTGCCGAGTGCTGAAACGTTTCCGAGGTTCCCTCCCGGAATGATCACGTAATCCACCGGTTCCCAATCGAACTGCTGTGTAATTTCGTAACTGATGGTTTTTTGCCCTTCCACGCGCAGTGAGTTCATGGAGTTCGCCAGATACACGTTATGCTCCTTACACAATCGCTTGACAATCTTCATGCAACCATCAAAATCCGTGTCGAGGGACAGGGTGAGGGCTCCGTTGGAAATCGGCTGAATAAGCTGAGCGGTTGTCACTTTGTCCTGCGGAAGTATGACGATGGACTGTAGACCGGCCGCGGCGCAGTACGCGGCAAGAGAAGCCGACGTGTCGCCGGTGGAAGCACAGGCGACAGCGGGTATGTTCTGACCGTCCGAAATCATCTGGTTCACCATGCTGACCAGCACGGTCATTCCGAGGTCCTTGAACGAACCGGAATGGCTTTGTCCGCACTGTTTTACCCACAGGTCGTCCAGGCCCAGTTCCTCCCCGAACCGGCTGGCGGGAAACAGGTTGGTAAGACCTTCGTACAGCGAGACCACGTTTTCGTTGTCAACGGAAGGACAGACCCACTCTTTTTTTCCCCAGACGCCACTTCCGTAAGGGATCTTTGTGGTGCCGTATCGTCGATCGAACAGGTTTTTCCACTCGTTCATCGAACGCTCTCGAAGGGCATCCAGATCGTGCTGCACCTCCAGCAATGAACCGCACTTCTCACAGCTGTACACGATATCCGTCAGGTCGTACCTGACGTCACAGCCGTTGATGCACTCGAACCAAGCGCTGTATTTAGACACGGTACGCGTCCCTGAGTGAACTGAATAGAATGGTTAACAAAACCCGTACAATAGGGTAAGCGGAATTTCTGTATCGTTCAATAGAACCAATTTCAGGCAAGGTATCAATAGTTGAAATTTAAGACGTAGTCGAGAAGGGTTATTCAGTTCCTGACTCATCGTGGTCCATCAGATGCCTGAGGGTTGTTTCTCTGCAAAAAAAAGTCTACCTGATAATGGAATCATCTTTTGTCTCAGACCCGGGATTGGGTTCATATTGAAAATCGTGGACATGGGAACCGGTTAAAAAACCGTGGCATACCGGGACGAAAGCATCTATACTTTCCGTATTAAAACCGATAATCTTTCTTTTCCCACGGATTTGACCGGTTATTGGACATGGAATAACGAATTCGAAAAATTCGTTGTCATACGATAACATTGTTTGCTAACCGCCACATTTTTTTTGACTTCATTTCTGGACGGAACCATGAAATTATTACGATCCTTTCAAGGGTGGACCTTGCTTCTGGCTTTGATGGGGAGTGTTTTGATTGTTTCCGGTGAAACGAACCTGACCGCACAGGAAAAACCGGAACAGTACACGGTGGATAAAGTACACTCCTCGGTACTTTTTAAAGTGAAACACGCCAACTCTGCCCTTTTCTACGGTCGGTTTATAGAATTGAGTGGAGACATTACGTTCGATCGGGATACCCCGTCGAAAAGCTCGATCGATCTCACGGTTCAGGCGGACAGTGTTCGCACCTGGAACCAGAAGAGGGACGATCATCTCCGAAGTCCTGATTTCCTCAACGCAAAGCAGTTCCCTGAAATTACCTTTACAAGCAAGAAGGTAAAGAAAATAGGGAGGAATACCTATCAGGTCACGGGAGATTTCACACTACACGGAGAGCCGAAGCAGATGACGGTTGATGTGGAAAAGACCGGTGAGGGAAAAGGGCCTGAAGGCAATCCCCGCATCGGATTCCACACGACGTTCGAAATAAAACGGAGTGCGTTCGGTATGAGTAAGTATCTGGAAATGATCGGGGATTCGGTAACGCTGATCGTCAGTGTCGAAGGGGTGCACAAGTAGGTTGCACCGCACCCGACTCCATCGATTCTGGAGGACCTGAGGATGCTGCGGCAGTTGCTCTTAACGGTCGGGGTTCCTGTTCTGCTCTCCTCGGTCATATTGTTAGGGTCAGCGATGCTGTATATCTTTACGGACTCATGGAGGCCGGTTAAACTTGGCGGCGCTATTGCGTTTGGATTTTCTTTTTTCGTTTCGTTCTCCCTGATAAACGGTGGGGTGCCGGGGTTACCGCCTGTTTCCAGCGTGAACTGGTTGCCGTATTTTGCGCTGGCGGCGGCGGTGCTCAGTATGATGGAAGCGGAAGGGGGATTCTCGTGGTCCGTTCGCTGGGGGCTCCGGCTGGCGTTGCTTGTGGCAGCTGGCATCACGATGCTTCTCCCGGTGCTCGGTGACCCGGGTCCCGTCGTAAAGGTGGTCTGGGTGATTGGGCTGAGTGCCGTGATAGCGGGAATTTGGTGGCAGGTCGATCGGCTCCAGGATGAGCTGGAGGGGTTTGTCCTTCCACTGATTTATCTTTGTTGTACCACTTTCGCGAGTGTGCTGTGTGTTTTGGCGTTCCAGTATGCGTCCATGGCGCAGTATATCGGGGTTATTGCTGCGTTGTGTGGTGTGTTCTTCGTATTTTCGTTTCTGGATCGCTCCCGGTCCGTATTTCGGGGAGCACATGCCGGGTTCATGTTACTATTTCCCCTCATGCTCCTGTCCGCATGGTTTCTATCAGCGAATGCACAAGCCGGGAGCTGGCCCTTTCTCGCGCTGGCTGTTTTACCGGTTCTTGTGATTCTCGTTCGTGTACCGGTACTCCGTGGTCCCCTGAATTCGTTTCAGCGGAACGTGTGTGTAGCGGCGGTGGTGGTGGCCATCGGCCTGTTGTTTTCGTCATGGACCTGGTATTATCAGGAGTCGGTTCGTGCGACCGATCCCGGCAGGTCGGAAACGTACGATGATTACGGGTATTAACGGATGCGTGAGTTACGTTGTACCGAAATAGGTTCCGTGGTGGATCCGGTTATGGTATTGCCGCTGGTACTGTTGATTCTGCCGGTGGATTTACCTGCTCAAACAGACCCGGACACGGAGGAGCACGGTGAGGACGAGGTATACGTGCAATTCCTCGTTCGAAAGGCACGCCAGGGAACGGTACCGGAACGGATTCTTGCGATGGAAGAGATCAGTCAAATTGGGTTTTCGACCCTTTTTCCTCCGCTGAAGGAGGCCGTTTCCGACCCGGATACACGCCTGCGGATGGCCGCCGTTCGGGCCGTCGGGCGGATGCCGCACGCTCAGGAGACCGGGTTGCTGAAACAGGCGTTATTTGACGAACACCCCATGACCGGTACCGCCGCTCTGGAACAGATTACGAAGCGCACACCGGACGTGTTTGTGCCTCTGCTTATTGACGGTTTGTCTCATTCCAGTGCACGTGTTCGGTCACTCTGTCATACCCGGCTGCGTCGTTGGACCGGGTACAGTTTTGGGTACAATCCGACATCGAATTCCGATGAACGGGGGAGGGCCGTGGAACGGTGGCGGGAATGGTGGTCAAAACACAGGGAACAATCCCCGGAACAATGGTGGGTGGACCGGCTGCGAACCGTCGAAGAGCATCCTGTTAACGTCGCGCCCATTATTGGAACGATCAGTCAGCTTGTGGAGCGGAAAAGCTGGTCGGCTGTTCCCCGGCTCATCGAGCTCCTTGATCACGGCCGAATGCCCGTTCGGGTGCATGCACTGGATGGGGTACGCACTATTACGGAGCAACGGTTCGATTTTACGTCTGATCCGCCGGGGGAGGTGGCCGAACGGATGCGTGGAGAATGGCTGGCCTGGTGGAAGGGAACGGGAGCAACGGATCGCCTGGAGTGGTTGGTTCCTCACCTGAAGACCCTCGTGAACAAAAAGGAAAACAGGCGGCAACGGGAGCGTGTGAATCGTATCACGACGGAACTCGTGGAGGCGGACCGGAAGAATACGCTGTCGAGAGTTGCTCCGTTGTTAATGGGGACCCGTGATGAGCGGCGGGTGGGTGTTGAAATACTCGAACGTCGTACGGGATTACAGTTTCGGGGGGCAGAGGATCGGGGGGCAAAGAATAAACGGGATCGTTTCGTGAAACAGGTCCGTTCCTGGCGTCGCTGGATAGACCGCTGGGCGGAGCGTTCAAAATCGGAATGGATGATGCACGTCCTCAAAGTGAGTGAATTTGTTAAAAACCGTAAGACCGCAGCCGAATACCTCCGGTCGGTGCGCAGGAAGGAGGTCGTGCAGGTGCTGATAAACCACGGGTTGACGGATCAGGCGGAAAAAGTACGGGAAGCATCAATTGAAGCACTCAAGCGGTTGACCGGACGCCGTTTGGATTACCGGGCGGAGGCGCCGACGCCGGAGCGGGAGACGCGAATTTCGATCTGGCGAGAATGGTGGTCGGAACAGGATCGGTTCTTTGAACGCCGCGGGTTTTAAGGGGGCGCCGCCATCGAAACTCGGTGGGAAAATGAAGGTGTTCGTTGGTATAACCGTCAATCGGTCCGATTCGAGCAGATGTGAATCTGTATCACGGTGGGAGGTAGAACGAGCGGGGGAAGAACCGTTCGGAAGGACCTGTGCCGTGGGGAGACCGTCACGTGCGGCCGTTTGAACGCGTGACGTTCAGCGGGTCGGAGGGATATTGTTCGTTCAGGAGTTGGTCAATCTTATCGCGGGTATAGCCCTGCGAACGAAGCATGGACACCGTCGAGCCTGCTCCGTGACGTGAAAGGTCGACGAACAGGTCAACCGGGGTGATCCGTCGGGTCCCTGAGCTGGCTGCCCCAAGCGCCGTGAGGCTTTCCCGTACACAGGGAGAGAGTTCTGGTTTTTCCTCGTGCAGGGGTTTGATCTCTACGGGCCGGTCAACTGGAAGCGGATCTGGCAAGGCGGTGTCGGAGATTTCGGCAAGGAGCGGGGATAACGAATCGTGGTGCAGCGTGCGGAGCGCGGCGACAACATAGCGAGTGCGGAGTCGACCTTTCCGGCCCTCCTGTCGGCTATGATTGAAAGCAAGTGACAGTGCTTTTTGGACGGGTTTCGAAAGTTGTTGCCAGTGTACCTCGAGTGGATGTGTCATGTTTCTCGTGGCAATTTTCCGAACAAAAATACCGTCGAGGGGCGGTGTTGCTACTGAGTCGTGGACAGGGGAGCGGTCGATTTATCCGAGGTGCCCGGTGAAACAGTGATCGGCA
Source organism: uncultured Planctomycetia bacterium (assembly GCA_964466525.1). Lineage (GTDB taxonomy): Bacteria > Planctomycetota > MHYJ01 > CAYXQY01 > CAYXQY01 > CAYXQY01. Next base: position 664 of record CAYXQY010000203.1, on the reverse strand, counting down.
ACGGGAAACTCTCAAAGCTTGCGGCGTTTCTCGTACAGGTCGTTGCTCTTTATGTACTCCTGAACTTCGTCCGGTACGAGAAAATCAATGGAACCGTGCTCGCGGCGGCGCTCGCGGATCATGGTCGAGGAGACCCGAAATTGAGGACCGCCCTCGGATTGAAAGATAATTCGATCCGATCCTTTTTCCTGAATGAGTTCTTTCACCTCCCGCGGAACCCTCGTGGGGTTCTCGTCCCGACGAGCCACGAACAGTTTTGCGAGTTCAAGGATGCGACCGGGTTCTTTCCATTTATGAAATTCCTTGAGGTTGTCCGAGCCGATGATGAAGTGCAGGTTCCAGTTCGGGTTTTTCTCCGACAGTTCCTCAAGGGTGTCCACTGTGTATGAGGGACCCTCCCGATCCAGTTCCACCAGTGATATCTGAAACTTCGGAATATCTTTGACGGCCAGTTCGATCATCATCATCCGGGTTTGACTGCCGGTGATCTCCCGGTCCTCCTCGCGCGGTGAGTTTCGATACGGACAGAATAATACCTGTGCGAACTCACACTGTTCGCTCGCTTCGTTCGCGATCAGGAGGTGGCCATTGTGAATGGGGTCGAAATTTCCACCGATAATGCCAACGTTGAACTGTTTTCCGACGGCCATGAGTTGTTATCAGA
>CAYXQY010000202.1:0-6547 GCA_964466525.1 uncultured Planctomycetia bacterium | reverse complement strand
TCCGTGACATGGGCATTGCGGAGAACACGCTGGTCTGGTACACCTCCGACAACGGGGGGTTGAAGAAAAAAAGCACCGGAGGACGTGCCCGTAAAGGCTCCATTTACGAGGGCGGTTTGCGTGTCCCCGGCATCATTGAGTGGCCGGCGAAGATTGAGTCCGCAAGGGCCACGTCAATCCCCGCCGTAACTTCCGATATCTATCCCACGTTGCTCGACGTCGTCGGCGTGTCACTTGATGATCAACCACAACTGGACGGGGAAAGTCTTCTCCCCCTGATTCATGGGAACAGGAGTGAGCGCTCCCGGCCGATCGGCTTCTGGAAACATCCCGCTCAGGGTGTGCCCACACCGAGTGCGAACTGGATGCCGGAGCTCCGTGATCGTCAGAAGGCGGGCGACTGGACCGGACGCCGCGAACGGTTGCGGCTGGACGCCGGAGAGATTTCAAAATCGTATCCCACGGACAAATTTCCCGGCCACGCCGCCTGGTTGGACTGGCCCTGGAAACTGCACCGGAAATCAAACGGGAACAGGGTGAACCTGGAACTGTACAACCTGGAACAGGATCCGGACGAATCCAGCAACGAGGCGAAAGCTCATCCCGAACGAGTGAAGAAGATGAGGTCGGAACTTGAAAAATGGCAGAGGTCCGTCCGAACGAGTCTGAACGGAAACGATTACTGAACAGGCCCTTCCCGCTACTAAACCTGACCTTATGAAATTTCGATTTCCGGATCCGTGAGGGCCACTCCCTGTTCCGGTTCGTACTCGAAATCAATTAGAACCACCCGGCCCGGGATATAATTCTCACCGTGAATGGGTCACTTTTGAAAGCGTAAACATTCACTTCAAAACGAGTGAAGGAATCCGGCACCGTCCCGGTAGTCCCCTTATGGCGTCCCGGTTCGGACCGCGGGATTGGATTTCCTGCCGTCGCTGGTACTGATGAACGATGAGAAGGGACTCGAAGGGCCTCCTCGTAGAACCCGCCTCCTGAAGGCACCGGGTCAGCACCGGTGCCTCCAGGTCGAAATAATTTCGGCCTCGTGCGGCGGCGGTTCTTCTCTGGGTTCGTGAAATATCCTCGCACTCTGAGACGCCCGGGAAACGGTCCGGTCATGATGCCGGTTCGGCCTGGTGAATAGGTCGATCCGTTCACGCAGAACTGTGTACATCGCGTCCCCCGGACGGTCAGTTGATCCAGGTTCGGTGTTTTTACCCGCTTGTTTCCATGACACCCAGGGTTTCCCCATACCCCGTCCTCCGCAAAAATAAAAACGATATTCGGAAAGGAATCGGACCCAGCCAATCCGGTTATCGAAGGAGACGACAGATTCAGAGCAAAAGGATGGCGGATCCATCAGCGGCGATGATGAAATCTGACATAAACAGCGTCCTCCCGATCAATTCAGTGTCAATTCGAAGGTACACTCTATAAATCTAAAGGGACACATCGTATCATCCGTCAAACGTGGGCTCATGGCGTCGCAGAGAGTTCAAGCAGACGTGGACCAAGGTCGCTGGACCGCGTCAGTTCCAGGCGAAACGCCCGGGCGGTCACGGGTTTCTCCAGCTCGTGTACCAGGTCCAGCCGACCAGGTATTCCACGGTTCCGCGGTTCCCTGCCGTAGGGGACCTCGATTTCAGTATCAATAAGAACCCGGTCGGAGCCCGGATCGAAACCGGATTGACCGTCGGTGTCGGCAATCAACCGAAGGTGGTTGATGCCGCGTCGGTACGGGGACTTTCCATCGTGGTTTGCGGCGATGTATATTCGTCGAAGGGTAACGGATTCTTTTTTTGTTCGCCATTCAATGAAATCACGCCCGCCCTTACTGGAATTTCCATCGGCAAACATGGCCATGCCGCTGCCGCGGTCGTTGGTGAACCCTCGCTGACGCATGCCGTCAAACTGATTGACGTTGAACGCGTGTTGCAGTGCAAATTTCTCCCCGGATTTCATGTTTGAATGACCGGTTACCTCAATGTTTTTCCACGCCCATAGATCCCGCGCCGGGCCGGCGCGGCCAAGGGCTTGCTTTACCGACGCCCGATCGATTTGTCTGATGTGGTGTCGAAGGGTTTGAGCGATTTGTTTTCCGGCGAGCACCTCGCGTGTCGACTCGTGTTCTCGGATTGCATCGAGCATGTTCTGCATCCGGGCGCCCAGCTCGGGCACCCTACGGTAAAGGTTGGTCTCCTCCCCGCGATCGAGTCCGAGGTGATAGAGCTGGTGCCCGGCCTGTCCCCGGGAACGATAATGGCGACGTCGTCCTTTGGGCACACCGTCGGGAAACTCGCCTTCGATGTATTTCCAGGGTCCCCAGCGGAGCGCAACGGTACCGGCGGCGTTGGCGACGACAGTGGGAGGGCCGATCCCCTGACGATTCTTCCCCCTGAGCTCCCGGGCGAAGCTGAAGCTGTCGGGAGCGGCATGGTCGGCGGAGACGGGTTCCCCGTCAACCAGTTCGGAAAGGGTGGCGAAGGAGTCATTCAGACTGATGGGGGCATCGGATTTCACGCCGTCCGATACATGGCCGGGCCATCGAGCAATAAACGGGACACGGACCCCCCCTTCCCAGATGGTGTGTTTGTCGCCCCGCAACGTTCCATTGATCTGCAATCCGGCGGAGATGGCCTGCTGTTCCGGACGCATGTCATCCGCCGGGATGTCTCCACCGTTGTCACTTGTAAAAATAACCAGCGTGTCTTCGTCGACTCCCATTTCATGTAGCTTCCGCAGGATCCGGCCCACGGAATCATCCAGGTCCTGGATAAAGTCGCCGTAGGGACCGGAGCCGCTTTCGCCGCGCATGCGGTCCGAGGGTGTAATGGGATGATGTACCGCGACGGGGGCGAAGTACAGGAAAAACGGTCGGTCGCCGTTCTGCCTGTCGAGCCAGTTGACCGCACGATCGCTGAGGCGATGCATGACCTTTTTGTGGACCCGCTGTGGGGCGTCGAAACCGTAATAGGGCCGGCCATAAAAACTCCGTGAATACGGGTGCACGGCGTCCGATTCAAGTTTCCAGATGCGGTGATTTTCGACGTAGATATTCAAGGGACCCCCGTGGTTCTGCGGTACGCCGAAGTGGTCGTCGAAGCCCAGTTCCAGCGGACCCGGGCTGAGTCTTCCGGTCCATTCCTCTGGTGATTGCTTGCGCCGTTCGCCGTAACCCAGGTGCCACTTACCAATGGCCGCCGACCGATATCCCTGCGAATCCAGCCACGAGGCGAGGGAGGTCCGTTCCGGATCCGGAAGAAGCGGGCTCATGTTTCCAATAACCCCGCTTTTCATCCGTGTACGCCATGGGTGACGACCCATGAGCAGGCCATAGCGTGTGGGGGAACAAACGGAGCTGGCGGTGACGGCGTTTGTAAACCGCATTCCCTGCCGGGCCAGACGATTGATGTTGGGCGTGTGTATCACGTCTGGATCGGCACCGTAAGAATTAAGGCTGCCATACCCCAGATCGTCGGCAAGTATGTAGACAATGTTTGGTTGTCCGGCTGACGTCCGTGTCTGTACACCGGCAGGAATAGTGAACAGCAGAATAATCAGCAACACATTGCGCGAGGTACGAATGGTCATGCGTAACTCCTCCTTGAGATCGTGAATTGCTGTTCAACGATAAAAATTTGAATGTAAGGCATCCTGCTATTTTCTTCAATCTGATAGACGCCGACGGAACAAACCTCCGTCCCGTACCCGAGCCCGCGGACGGTGGACGGAGTGGGGGGTTTCGCTGGTCGGAGTTGTTCTTCACGGTGGATAACTTCTGTGCGGAGGTTTCCACGCCTGACGGTATTTTTTTGGAATTTACTTCACCTGTAGAATAAAATTGTCAGGAAGTGAGAGGTCAAGGTTAACGAATCAGAAGTAAAGGTCAGGGGAAATCTCTTGTTGAACCCAGGCATTCGAAAATACCTGCTGTTCCTGTTTCTTCCCGGTTTCTTTGCCATAGGCTTCATGATTTCGACGATGAAGCCGGCAACGGCGGAGGAACCACCGAACGTCGTTCTGATTATTTCGGACGATCAGGGCTGGACGGATTTCGGGTTTATGGGTCATGAACACATCGAAACCCCCCACATCGACCGACTGGCGAATGAGAGCCTCACGTATACGAGGGGATATGTCCCCACTGCCCTGTGCAGGCCGTCGCTTGCCACGATGATCACCGGGCTGTATCCCCATGAGCACGGGATCGTGGGCAACGATCCGACGAATCGGTCATCCCGGGAAAAGCGCAGAGATCTGATCGCAAAGATTGATCGTCCCCCGAAAATTCCTTCGCTTCTGCGCGCAAAGGGCTATCTATCCCACCAGTCCGGCAAATGGTGGCAGGGGAACTACCGGCGGGGCGGTTTCACGCATGGCATGACGGAAGGGTACCGGAAAAATCCTGAAAACGGTCGGCACGGGGACAGGGGACTCAGGATCGGTCGGAAGGGTCTCGAGCCCGTCTATCATTTTATCGAGAAAGCACGGGGTCGTAATCGTCCATTCTTCCTGTGGTACGCCCCGTTTCTTCCGCATTTCCCGCATAATCCCCCCGAAGAATTGCTTGATAAATACAAACAGAGGACGGATTCCAACGCCTATGCCCGTTACTGGGCCATGTGTGAATGGTTCGATCAAACGGTGGGAGACCTCCTCGGGTACCTCGACGACAATGGACTTCGTGACAACACAATTGTGATCTTCGTCGCGGACAACGGCTGGATTCAACAACCGGACAACCCCAATAAATTTACCTCCCGCTCCAAACGCAGCGCCTACGAGGGCGGGGTACGTACGCCCATCATGGTCCGTTGGCCGGGACACATCGAGCCGGAACTGGACACGGACACCGTTGTGAATTCCATCGATATTGCACCGACCGTACTGAAGGCCACCGGTATGGACGTGCCACCGGTGATGCCGGGGGTCTCCCTGCTCAACCGTGACCGGCTGAAAGAACGGAACGGTACCTTCGGCGCCTCCTATTTCGTTGACATTCGAGACCTGGACGATCCGGTCAGGAGCCTCAAGCGGCAATGGACCATATCCGGAAACTGGAAACTGATCCGGCCGTATTCGGAAAACCTCCCCGACGCGCCGGTCGAACTGTACAACCTGAAGAAAGACCCCCACGAGCAGACAAACCTGGCGGATCAAAAACCGGATCTCGTGAAATTCCTCAAACACCGTATCGAAAACTGGTGGTCCGTTCGCTAACCGCCTGCAAAATCAGGTAACTTCCGGTGGACAATCACCGCCGAGCGGAACAGGCTCCTGCGGTCCCGCCGATTGCATATCACCATTGTTTGTGCCATTGCAGGACCTCCTGCGCCCGCAATTCCCGAAAAGACGAGAACGGAGCTCCCCATTCCAATCACGGAGACCATCCAGATCTCCCCCCCCCCGAAATTCGGTGTCGAACCCGTTCGTTACTCCTTTGCTTTCTTCAATTCCCCGCGCGTCGTCCAGTTCACGGCATTTTCGAGCAAACGGAGAAACATCTCGTTTTCGAAATCGTGCGGTAATCCCATCGGTGTATAGAAGATCCGTTTTTCCTCGATCGTATGGGTCCAGGCGACCGGCTGCCCGTGATTGCTATTGACCCCGCTGGCCACCAGAAGCACCTCCGTCGACGCGTCGAAATCCTTGTTCAGGTACAGCTTCCCCTCCCTCATCCAGCTCCGGACCCCGTCCAGGATCGGATGATCGGATACCCCGTCAGCGAAGTCCACCTTCACCTGCTCTCGATCGTGATGTCCGTGATAATCCGCTCCGAGCACCTCCCGATCAAATGTGGGAAAATTTCTGTCAAACGCGTGACTGGCCGTACGGATGCCCAGAATGGGGCGATCGGACTGGATATAGGACCGGAGGGGGTTCCAGTATTTCTTCTTCAATTCGTAACGCCGGTTAAACAGTACCAGTAGATCAGCGTGTTTGAGGTGCTTCACACCGTCGATTTTCTTTGCCCGATCCGCACCCTTCGAAAGAAAACACCGCACCCGGTACTTCGACTCCAGCCGCTTCTTCCACGCCGCCAGTGAGGTATTCGATTGATATTCCTTCGACCCGGAGAGCATGAAGATCCGAAGAACGTCCTTCTGGTTCGACTGAGCGACACCCGAAACAGAACATGAAAAATACAGCGCAAAGATTCCCAGCAGAACAACCAATCGACGACCGTATGTCATCACCACCTCTCAAACAAATTGAACCGCATCGCAAGCAATCATACGCACAACCAGAGTCGACTTCTCACGATCTCATGGAAATTTAGTTTTAAGGCGCACTGCACCGGATTTCCAGCGATCGACCTTCCTTCCAATTACTTTATCACTCCCTTCTCCAGTCAGCGGTATACGCGTGAAAATCCGAGAAATACGCGTTTCGGAATCGCATCGTCAACCGGTCTCACCGGTTATCATTCGTGCACTCGAGACCGATTCATACAATCAGGAGGCTGTTGAAAAACCCCCGCTTCGTCAGTAGATTGCAATTCTGATATCCGTAGTGCGCGGATTCGCGGGCGATGCCGAAAGCG
>CAYXQY010000201.1:5233-6606 GCA_964466525.1 uncultured Planctomycetia bacterium | reverse complement strand
TGCGGTCCGTATCGGACAGGTTGCCGGGTTTGACCTTAAATTCACACGCCGTGAAACCGGCCTCTTTCATGGGATCCAGGTAGTGGTCGATCGTCGAGTCGATGGAATCTGTTCCAAGAGCGTAATGCGTATAACCGGAAAGCAATTTCTCCGGAAGATGTGTCTCAGTCCCCCCCTCGGAAGCGGTGCAGAAAAACATCGATAAAACGAGGGAGACGGCCATTAGACACAACTTCAGACACACGCCGTGCGCTGAAATGACCGGTTCAATCCAGGTGCCGTTTCTTTTGTATTTCTCTGTCATAAAGCACTTCTTCTCCTCACGTCTCAAATTCGAGAAAACATCGTGTGAATACTCGACGACCGTTATGATAACAACGGACAAACCGTTAAATACAGGGGCCCTCAAACCGTTTTCGTTAAATCGGATGACCATGTTCGAAAAGGGTTTTCCTGTTAACAACGACTCCAGTCGTGGGTTTACGGGAGATACTGAATTCCAAAACCGTTTTAAACGGTTTTTTCCCTGTTTTCTAAGAAAGACCCCTTTAAAAAGGTGGTCAGAGATCGTGTGTCTTCATGCATTCCCCTCGCTAAAGCGGTGGGTTAGTAAGCATCCGTTTCTTGACTCCTTTTCAGATGGGGTCGAACTAATTTCAACGACCCGCTGAGATATGCCTGAACGTTCAGATATCGCAAATGCAGATACGAAATGACCTTAATTCAAGACGATCACATGAGGGTAGAACTGTATACGTTCGGTCAAAATCAATAAACAAGCACCTGTTGGCGTGCCGGTTTTGTCACGCTGTCGGTTTTGAATTCCAGTACCAGCGTTGAGCGATCTTCGGTGATCCGGTGATTCACAAGCGTGGATTTCCGTGCCGAGACGGTCTCCACGTTGACCGCCCGCCAACCATTCCCCCCGGCATTTTCATAGGCGCTGATGTTCAGCCGGAGGTGGAAATTCTGTCCCAGACGACCGCTGTAATTTGCAACCCCGTTCAAGATGACGTCCATGAATTGATTGTGACCGCCTTTGAACTGCTTGATTCGATTCAGATCGATGCGCATCGTATGTTTGTTCCCGGACCCATACGCTTTCACGTTCGTGGATACCTCGACGGCTTTTTCCGGTGCGGGAACGGGGTGTCCAGCAGGTAAACTCGCCGTGCCGGCCACCTTCAGGTTGTTTACGCTCATCCGGTGCATCGAGTCCAGACGGCGTTCTTTACTCGCAATCGGCGAACGGGTCAGGACTGTGTCGGCACCGGTGATCGACCCGACCGGTCGACCGCCGAACACATAACTCCGGAACCCGCCGTCAAACACCGTCTCGTCTTCCTTATCCACGTAATGACCTCCGATCCATG
>CAYXQY010000201.1:0-5223 GCA_964466525.1 uncultured Planctomycetia bacterium | reverse complement strand
GGAAATTCCGCCGTTGCTTTCGGCCTGCGGCAATATAAATGTATTGTAATTGGCAAACCCCTCGGTAATGAAGGCGTCTCCACCATTGCCCCGGGACACCGGATGCTGCAGCACGTTCGCATTTACCCAGTTTTTCTTGTTCGTTCCGTCCAGTACAAATCCATTTTGTTCGTTGCGGTGTGCCACCGGATGAATCCAGGTACCGAGTGCCACCTGATTATAGGCGTCGCCCCCGAGCATAAATCCGTTCCGGCATTTTTTTGCCATCAGATGGAGAAACGTTCCGTGCTGTGAACGATGCCACTTAAACCCCGGACCGTCCGCTCCCCGCACGGTCAGGCCTTTCACCCACAGGCGCTTGCTTTTAAAGACGATGGTGTTATCGAAGATCGCACCCGATCCTTCGATCTGAAGACCATCGTGTTCAATGTTCAGTTGTTCAGACAGATGATATGTTCCGGGAGCGATTTTGATCAGTGGTTTGTCATGCTCACCTGACGCCGCTTTGAACACACGCTTCAGCGCGGGCCCCACGTCTGTTTTACCAGGCGTAACGCCGAACCAGGCCGCGTGGTACGTCCCTGACTGGTGTCCCCGCCGCCAGTACCAGTTCTCGCCGCCGTTCGCCGGCACAACCGTCCCGCCGTTTGCGGCATCCGCACTGAGGTCACCGCTCCGGTCCAGCCAGAAACGGCCCTGCCCTCCATCCCCTCGCTCCCTGTAACCACGAAGCCAGACTTCGGCGTTCTCACTCAGGCCGGACGCGTCCGCCTGACGGAGCGCCTGCATCGTGTTGACCTGATACCGCTCCGTTTTAATCAATTGACCATGCGCCATGGAGGGGCATAGTACGTAATACGCCAGAAGAACCGTCCAGACGAACATCGGGCCCGCACCAGCGGCGGTTGTTTTTCTCATGAGATGACTGCCTCAAGGTGATTTTAATGAAGTTGCTCGAAAAGAACTCGCAATAAGATATAACATCATGACGGGTATAAAAACTTTCGTAGATCAGTGCACCGGAAAACCGTCGAGGATCTGGTCCACGACGAAAAAACGAATATGAAACCGCTATGAACAGCTCCGGCCTGACCGAAACAATTCGATTGAAAACGTATTGCTGTTCATTTTCAATAGATCATCATCAACAAATCATCTCCTCCTGTCGACATCTGCTCTGAATAAATATTTTCTCGCCCATTCAAGCTTCAACGTCTCGTCATGACCGGTACTTTCTTAAAACACATCCCGGTCATGGGCCGACGTTCGACATGAACCCCGCATCCATTCCTATTCTCACTTCGAAACGCTCCAGATGATTTTCTTACGCTGGTACCGGATCGGCAGGAAAACGATCTATACCGGACTGCTTTTGATGACAGCGGCACTCGCCCTGGCACATGGATTTCCGTGGCCGGCCCGGGCCGAAACCTCCCTTCCGAATCATATCATCAGCGGCTATAACGGCTGGTACGCCCCCAACGAGAAGGATGCCCTCGAACGGCTTGAGCATATCACCAAGCGATACCTTGATCCAATGGCCGAGAACGAATTTACGGCCTACCATGTTAAGATTCAGGGGGCCAACAAGGAAACCATCGACCTGACCGATCCGGCTCAGATGCGCCGGATGCGCAAACTGGCCCGGGCCGTCCGGAAGCGTAATCTTGCACTGCTGACGTATGTATATGATGACGTCAACCACGGACACCGTAATCCCGACCGACACGCCGATTACCCTCCGGTGGTGCGCAAAGACGGCACAACGGTTCCCGACAAGTTCAGTCTGATTCATTACCCCACCTGGAAGATGTTGTTTACAGAGGCGTTCGTGCTGGCCCGGGCGAGCAAAGAACTGCCAATTGCTTCCGTCCAGATCGACGTTGAACGTATACAGCCCCCTGTCGTATCCTACGACGGGCACGCCTGGAAGCGGTTCTCCGAAAACCAGGACCTCCCCGCCCAGTTACCGGCCGAGAAACGCCACGACCTCCTGAAACAAAAGGACCTTGTTGAAACCTACGAGCGGTGGTACAGGAATCAGATGAACAAAGTGGCCCGACAGTTTCGAGACGACCTGCACGAAATCAACCCGGACCTGTCGCTGGGCATCATGCCAACAAAGAAAAATTGGCTCATCTGGCCTTTCGTGCGTCACCTGGGAACAGAGCGGGCCCCGGCCGTGATTGATCACTGGGGCATGTACAACGGCGGCGGGTTCAGCAAATCGGTGCGTCAGGCTCAACGCGCGGTCAAACAGGCCAATCCGCAGAACCGGTTTGTGCCCTGGTTCCGTCCGGACAGTTACACGCCCGAGGACATCAAAGTACAGGCGTACCACGCCATTCGGAAAACCGACGGCTATTCCATGTGGCACCTCGGTATGCTCTCCAGCCGCTCCGCCCTGCCCGGCTCGTACACCGGAACCGACTACTTCCGTGCGTTCGGGGAAGCCAATCGACTGGCCCTTCGAGACATGAAACAGGAACGACCTGAGCCATCAATCCCGTTCTCAACCCCTGATCCCCTCACGGCTCCGCTTCCTGAACAGCGTATCAAACAGGTCGAAGTTCCTCAGTTGAAACCGGCGGGCGATGGAGACGGCAAACCGCAGTGGATTCCTTCTCGTGAACTCCGGGTCTTCTACGTGTACGCCCGAGCCGGAGAAGACATACGAATTGACGTACGTCACCTGGCGGGGGACCAACGACCGTTATCACTCCAATACGCCCTCATCGACGCCGAACACACCATTCTTCGTGACGAAGCCGTGGCCCCCGGAAACAATCATTCTTTCAACGTAACTGCCCCGCACACCGGCACCTACGCACTGATTATCACCGGAGGACAGGGCGGACAGGCATGGTACGGGGTTCGAATCCTCAACGACCACATGGCCATGCCCGCCGGTCAGTCCACCAATGATCGGGTACGTCTTTTCATGACCGGAGCGGTCGGGGGGAACACCGTGGACTTATACCTGACCCGAACGAAATCGAATGAACCGGCCCGGGTTCATGTCCGGACAGGGCGCGGACAGGTCGTGTCCGCCCGCCTTGACGATCGCTCGCCCCGCTTAATTGACCGCGACGGAAAGACCCTAACCCTCTCCGAAGGTCGAAGTGTCCATCGATTGCGGCTGTCACCGCCCGATCAGATCCCGGAAGGACAGTACGTGCAGGGGGTGATGATCCAGGTCTCAGGAGCGGTCGATCCACATGTCTCCGACCACCCGTCACGTCGCCTACTCAGGGCTTCTCCATCCGACAATTGATCTGATGATCTCATATATATTGCATATTGGATCTTTTCCGAAATAGTTGCCGTGCCGAAACGTATTGCACCCGTATAGAGTAACGATCATTTCAATGAAGTGCTGCAGTGTGAGGGCTGGACAGGTATCGAAAGAGAGACCATAGCGGTTCGAGGAGCAATACCTCAATCATCCGCATGGGAAAGGTGAAAATGAAAAACATCGCGTATAAATCGAAATCGTTTTTTCGCATACTATGACTTCGACGTCCGATTGGCACCGATTTCAAGCTGAGGTCCGATGTTAGCGTTTGTTGATGCCGTACAGAAGTTCATCTCCGACCCGTTCCATGCACTCCTGATTTCCACGCTCTGTGTATTACCCGGCCTCGTTGAGGCGGAACCAACAGCGCCCGAGGGATGGATCGACGTGACCGATCACGGCGCGGTCCCCGACGACGATCAGCCTGACGCGAACGGAATTCAGCAGGCGATCAATCGGGCGGAGGAGCTTGACGGCGGGACGGTGCACCTGCCCCGCGGAACGTATCGGATCGACCGTTCGGTGGAGATTCACGACCATGGGGTCGTTTTGAAAGGAGACGGCTACGGCACGGTGCTCCGAAACGCCGGCGCGGAGGAGGCGGTCATTCAATCGCTCTCAAGAGACCGTGATCCACACACCTCGCTTCACAACGTCATCATCGAGAAACTGCGGATCGACGGGGTGGACCGGTCGGTAACGGGCGTGATGGCGTCCGGGCTGACGCGGGGGTCGGTCATCCGTGACCTCTACATCGCTCGTTGCCGGGACGGAATTGACCTGTCCGGCTGCTGGTCACTCTCGTTGGAGCGCAACAACATCGACCATTGCGCCCGTGCGGGCATCCTGCTCGGGGAGGGCGGGATGCGAAGCGAGTCGCTTATCGAGCGTAAAGCGCACGTCCACCATTACACCGGGGAGAAGTCAACCCCGGTCGTCAACGCGATTGTTTTGATCGGAAACCATACGAGTCACTCGGAATACGGCCTGCGGTATGGTCACGGCAGCGGCTGGACGATGGCCGGAAACACCTTCGAGAACAACCAGCGTAACGTTTTTCTGCGCTCCCCCAACGCCGGTGCCGTTATCGGCAACTATTTTGAAGGGTCCAATAGCGAAGCACCCCTCGTCGAGGTCGGTACCGACGACGGCAACGGCATCCTGACAAATACAATTATCGGAGGAAATCGGTTCTATGATCAGGACGTGCCGGGCCTCGGGCTCCGGGGCATGATCAATTCCCAGGTGCTCGCCAATGAATTCGATGAAAGCGAGGGGATTGAGGAGCCGACCGGCTTTCACCGCGGTAAAAACGTCCGGTCCCGCATCTACGGCAACCAGTACTTCCGGGGGGAGGTGCCGGACTCGCCCGATGCACCGGGCGTAAACGGCCAGATCGCGTGGGACGAGGACTTCCTCTACATCTGTGTTGCGCCTAACAAATGGAAGCGCGTGAAACTCTCGTCGGAATGGTGAACACGGCAACCGGGAAACGAATTTCCAGCGCGACCGACGCAATTCATAATTCATGAATCGGTAGGGGAGACGATTACACGTCATCGGAAGAATAGGTCCACTGAACAATTGATTACACGACCCTCCTCCATCCGGCGTATATTCAGCAGGAGATCATATAGACTTCAGAGGCCACTGAACGTCACCTGTCCCATTCGCTACAGATGCGACGGATTCACCATCACCGGGTCGAGCCGACCAAAAGCATAATCATCCACTGCTAAAAAAAAGTTACGTATAATGTGACTCACTGCCAATGCCATCCCGACAGACACGACACCCCTTGTTGTTCGGTTTCCAACCCGACTCCGACCGGGAACTGATGGACACGCTGTGGGAAGTCCCTGAACCGCAGGGAGCCGCGCAACCGCGGAACAGCCGGAAGTGGGAAAACGGCTGTCCGAACGGTTGAC
>CAYXQY010000200.1:0-6643 GCA_964466525.1 uncultured Planctomycetia bacterium | reverse complement strand
GATCGACGAGCTGCCCATGGAATTTGCCGTGGAAGCTCAGAACCTGCTGCAGGTCAAACTCGAGGGAAGCGTGGGTTGATTTCGTGATTTAACGTCAAGTATGTCGCAATTTTTTCTCCCTAATTATCCGATAACCAGCTATGAGTGACAATGGTACATTGCTACAGGTAGATAATTTAAACGCACTTGTTGAGGACGAAGAAGACGAGGAGATTTCTATTCTGAAAGGACTGGACCTTGACGTAAATACCGGTGAGGTCCACGCTATCATGGGACCGAATGGATCCGGAAAAAGCACCCTTGCAAAAATTCTGGCCGGTCATGAAGCTTACGAGGTAACGGACGGTTCGATATACTTTCAGGGGGAGGATCTTCTTGAACTCGACCCGGAGGAACGTGCATGGCGTGGTCTGTTTCTGGCCTTCCAGTACCCTGTCGAAATTCCGGGGGTGAACAACTCGTACTTTCTGAAGTCCGCCCTCAATCAGAAACGGGAATTTGAAGGGAAGGACGAAATCGATGCGATGGATTTCATGAACATTGTTCAGGAAAAGTTAGAACTGCTCGACATGGACGATGATTTTCTGAACAGGCCGGTGAACGACGGGTTTTCAGGCGGTGAGAAAAAACGAAATGAAATTTTTCAGATGATGGTTCTTGAACCGACACTCGCCGTCCTGGATGAAACTGATTCCGGACTGGACATCGACATGCTGCAGACCGTGGCGGATGGGTTGAACAAATTCCGTTCCGATGATAACGCGGCCGTACTGATCACGCATTACCAGCGGATACTGGATTACGTTGAACCGGATATCGTACACATCCTGTACGACGGAAAAATCGTACAATCCGGAGACAAGGACCTGGCGATCAAACTGGAAGAAAAAGGCTACGAGTGGATCGCCAAGAAATCCGACGTCGAGGTAGAAATCGAAGATGAAAGCAATGGAGCCATGGAAGCGCAGGTTACTTAACGAAATAGGCCAATGAATGTATCATCCAGAACAGTAGAGGAAGAGGAACAGATTGAGAAGTGGTACCTCAACAGTTTTGAACTGTTTGAGGAAATGGATGGAAAGCGTGCGAACGGTCAGCTTGACCAACTCCGAACAGACGCCCTTGAACAGTTTCGTGCTTCCGGATTTCCAACATCTGCTCTTGAAGAGTGGAAGTACACCAGCACCGAGTCCATAAGGAACAATCCGTTTCGAATTTTAACGGACTCGTCCCGGGCGTCATCCATAACCGAGTCGGATATTTCAGAAGCTCGAATCCCGGATCTTGACGCACATCGGATCGTGTTTGTGGATGGTTTCTATGCGGACCATCTGACGAATACGGACGGTCTTCCCGAAGGGGTCAAACTCATGGACCTCTCAGAAGCCCTTTCACGTCCCGATTCCGTCGTTTACAACTACCTTGGGACAGTTGTAGATGGAAAGGAATATCCGTTCGCAGCGTTGAATACCGCCTTTTTACAACATGGTGCGTTCCTGCATGTCCCCGATAACGAGATCGTGGACAAACCGATTCATGTTATACATCTTACCTCATCGGAAACGGACTACGGAGCCGTCTTTCCACGTAATCTTGTATGCGTGGGAGAAAACAGTGAGGTATCTGTCATAGAACATTACACGGATACTACGGACGCCATCTACTTCTCGAACTCGGTGACGGAACTTCACGCGGATCGCAATGCATTTGTGGATCATTACAAACTTCAGCTAACCAATGAGCGTTCACTGCAGGTCAGTACGATCGAATCCAGACAGAAAGCGGATTCGAAGGTGAATCAAACCAACATCCATTTTGGATCGAAGCTGACGAGGAATGATATTAACGCAACGATCGATGGTGAGGGAGCGGAGTCCGCGTTGAATGGATTGTTCTGCACGGATGATAATCAGCACGTGGATAACCATACGCGTCTGTATCATATGCAGCCAAATTGTAACAGCTACGAGCTATATACGGGTGTGCTCGACGACGAATCCACAGGGGTATTCAACGGAACAATATATGTGCACAAACGTGCTCAGGGAACAAGTTCGAATCAGCATAACAATAATCTGTTGCTGACGAACGAGGCGACAATCAATACCAAACCCGAACTTGAAATTTTTGCTGACGATGTCACATGTAGCCACGGGGCGACCATCGGTCAGCTACAGGAACGCGCAAAATACTATCTTCGAACACGGGGCATCGACGAAGAACATGCGGAAGATATGTTAATTAATGCGTTTGCAAAAGAATTAACGAACCGTATCAAACTTGAACCACTTCGTCAGATGGTTGATCGCACATTTTACTCACGGCGGAATTCTCGAACGTCCTCACGGAAGACGTAGCCACGCAATCGTTCCGTCTCCCATCTCTTTCACATCTCAGGTCAGGCTCATGGATGAAATTAGCGATTTGTACCAGCAGGTTATTCTGGACCACCATAAGAGTCCCAAAAATTTTCGGGAAATTGAGAACGCGGATCGTACCGTTGAAGGGGACAATCCACTTTGTGGTGATCACCTGCATGTGTACGTCAAGTTTGCCGACGGAGAGAACGGGAAGCTGGACGATGTTTCGTTTGAAGGGAGTGGGTGTGCGATATCCAGAGCGTCCGCTTCTCTGATGACGGAAATTATCAGGGGGAAATCAAGTGATGAAGCCCTTGATCTCTCGGATTCTTTTATAAACATGGTCACCACGGAAACCGACAAAGAGCCGGATACGGAGGGACTGGGAAAACTGCAAATCCTGGCCGGCGTCCGTGAATATCCGGTACGGGTAAAATGTGCAACGCTTGCCTGGCACACCCTCAGGTCAGCTATTAAAGGGGATCAGGAACGAGTCAGTACCGAATAGGTCAACCTTCTTTCCGGAAGACCTCCGTGCGGAGGAACCGGTCGAAAATCAATGGTGTTCCCCGGTCCGGCCCAGCGTATTTTCTTCTTCGGTTCAATTTAAATTCACCTTTGTTTGTTTCCCCGTCTTAGACTTGTATGCGGGTGCTTATCCATCTGTCAGTTCGTGATTGAACATGAATAACTCCCCGGTAATTCCTCCCGATTTCATTCGTTCACTTTCGACCGAACTGCGGGAGCCGGACTGGATGCAGGAATTTCGTCTTCGCTGTCTTGAAGTCTACGAAGAACAGGAGGAGCCCTCGGGGCAAATTAAGACGAAAGATCTTCCGTTCCTGCACAAATCCCTTTCCGTGGATCGAATCCTTCCGGATGAGGAGGAGCGTGAACGCCGGACACATACGGTGGAAAAGCAGAAGGGGGTTGAGCATCTACAAGAAAAAGGGGTGCTGTTTTTACCGCTGCACGAAGCGTTATGCACCCATCCTGAACGGGTCCGAAGGTATTTCATGAGACATGCCGTTCCGCCGGGTCGGAGCACGTTTGCGGCACTTCATGGAGCCCTGTGGAATGGAGGTACGTTTGTCTATGTGCCAGAAAATGTAACTGTCGATCTTCCGTTAACCGTTTATCATCAAACACCGGCCGACACATCTTCCGTCTTCCTGCATCAGCTTATCGTGGCCGAACCTGGAGCGAACGTACGGTTTTTTGAAGGATGTTCGACCTCGGACAGCTCTCGAACGCGAACTGTTCTTGGATGTGTCGAAGTCATTGTGAGGCGGCATGCATCCGTCCGGTATAGCACACACCAGAACTGGGGGAAATCGACGTTTAACGTGTCCGAAAAACAGGCGGTTGTCAAGCGAGAAGGGCACATGGAGTGGGTGGGGGGGAACACCGGTTCCCGAATGACGGAGGTCATCCCATCAACCGTTCTGGAAGGTACCGGTGCCTCCTGCCGCCACGTGGAATTTGCCTTTGCACGAGAGAATCAACGGCTGTGTGGAGGAGCAAACGTTGCTCATCGCAGTCCGAAGACCCAATCACACATCGAAATTCGTTCGGCTTCAGCGAACGGCGGTGAAGTCGTTCAGTTAGTAGACCTGTCGATCGAGCGTGGCAGCGAGGGAGCAAATGCGGAGGTTCAATGTGATGAACTCCAGCTCGATTCCAGTTCACGATCGGTCTCTCATCAGCACCTTGACGTAAACGAAAAAGATGTACATGTACAGCAGGAAGCTTCGACCGGTCCCGTTTCAGATCGAAAAAAACGATACATGCGCACCAGAGGCATCACTGCTGAACAATCCGAGGAAATTTTGCTTGAGGCGTTCATGAAACCGGTTTTTGATGCATTTCCCCCGGAATACGCAGTGGAGTTACGGAAAATATTAATGGAGTGGTCTGGTTCTGACAACGAAAAAACTTCCAGAAACACAATTGAACAGGATAGGACAAACGACTAACATTTCGTGGTCTTCCTTCCTTTTGAAAAGCTGTTGAAGAACGCTGAACCACGGTTGTACAGCCCGTTCGTTCTACCTTTGGTGAAGTTCGCCGGGAATCGAGTACATCGTATGTACGTTCTCCAGCGTAATCGGTTTGGCTATCCTGTCGATGGTTTACAGCAACAAAAGAAAAGATTAGTGGCTTACTAATGTTTGGTTTTCAGTTCAATTTCATATCGAATAAAATGCATAACGTATTTTGCGTTTTCCGAACGTGTTCCACCGTTCGCAATTTAACTTATAGGAGCTTGTCCCGATGACCTCATTATACGATCGAATCCTTTCCGATTTCCCGGTACTCGAGCGTACGGTGAACAACGATCAGCGACTGGTTTACCTGGATAATGCTGCCACTTCACTGACACCCCGTCAGGTAACGGATAAAATTCAGCAGTACTATCACGAGTATAACGCGAATGTGCATCGTGGTATTCATCAGATGAGTGAACGGGCCACCGATGAATACGAAGCCACTCGGGCCAAAATCGCTGAATTTATCGGGGCGTCGGACACGGATGAAGTTATTTTTACGAAATCCACGACGGAATCCCTGAATCTTGTTGCGAGGGCATGGGGAGATCAGGAACTCAGCGAAGGGGATGAGATTGTCCTGACCGTCATGGAGCACCACAGCAACATGGTTCCCTGGCAGCAACTGGCGGAGCGTACCGGTGCCCGTCTAAGACATGTTGACCTGACTGAGGATGGTACGCTGGACCTGGGTCACCTCGAAGAATTGTTGACGGACCGAACAAAAGTGGTTTCTGTAACACATATGTCAAATGTACTGGGAACCATTAATCCGATTGAGAAGATTTCCTCCCTCGTACGCAGCCATACGGATGCTGTGTTCGTGGTTGACGGAGCTCAGGGAGCACCTCACCTCCCAATGGACGTGACGGATCTCGACGTGGATTTTTACGCGTTCTCGGGACACAAAATGCTCGGGCCAACCGGTGTCGGGATCCTGTACGGGCGGCGATCGATTCTTGAGGGGATGGAGCCGTTTCTCGGAGGAGGAGAAATGATTCGAAACGTTTACCTCGACCATGCGGAATGGGATGATATCCCGCAGAAGTTTGAGGCGGGAACGCCAAATATCGCTCAGGCGATTGGGCTGGGCGCGGCAGTGGATTATCTTGAAAACATCGGTATGGAGAAGATTCGAAACGCAGAATGCGCAGTCGTTGAAGAAGCGTATGAACGACTGAACGATGAACCGGGAGTTAGCGTCTACGGGCCAGACAAACGCGGAGGAGTCGTTTCGTTTACGATGGAAGACGTTCATCCCCATGACATATCAACCATCATCGACAGGGAGGGAGTCGCCATCCGCGCGGGTCACCATTGCACACAACCCCTCATGGAACATCTTGGCGTACCGGCTACCGCCCGGGCAAGCTTCTACCTTTACAACCGAAAGAAGGACGTAGATGTTCTAATGGATAGCATTACCTCCGTAAAAGAACTGTTTTCCGGGGAACCGGTCGGGTCGTAATCCGTCCTCTGCTCAATTATCATTTAAGATGTTCTACTTTCTACCGAAACCAGTCCGTTACACCCGGAGAATCTTGTCATGGCCGACATTCGAACCGCTACCGAAGAGGATATTGATTCCCTCAAGACCATGTGGGACGAATTTATGGAATACCACAGACAGATCCGAAAGGACGCTTATACCCTCGCGGATGGGGCGATGGACAAAATTGAACAGCGATTTAAAACGTATATCGAGGCGAATGATAAACTTGTGCTCGTTGTTTGTGACGACCAGGAAAACAGTACCGGTTTTGCGGTAGCCCGGGTGGAGACGTCGCCAGGGGTGTTCAGCGTGGGGGATAAGGCACGCATCACGGATTTCTACCTGCGTCCCGAGATCCGGGGGCAGAACGTGGGAACCCATCTCGCCCAATCGATCGCGGAATGGGCTCATAACCAGGGGGCGGAAAAAATATACATGTCAATCGATGCCGGCAACGAAGCAGGGGAAAAATTCTGGAAGGCACTGGGATTTACGTGTACAAAAAAGACATATCTGGCGGATTTGTCCGGGTTTTTAGATGACGCGGATTAGTTGCTTCATATAATTGATCTTTTTTTGTTTTACAGAGAAAGCCAATGACTGATCCTATAACTCTTCCCGAACGTTCGGTTGTCGCTGTGGTGGGTTCCACAGGGGCCGTTGGAACCACAATTCTAGATATCCTGGAGGAACGCAGGTTTCCACATAGCGAGGTTATTCCTGTGGCCTCCGAACGTTCAGCC